>NZ_JH556653.1:2031127-2038823 GCF_000179595.2 Acetivibrio cellulolyticus CD2
ACAGGCAAAACTAATTAAAGGTAAATGGGTTACTTCTTGTGATAACCCCTGTAATGGCAAGCCTTGCGGTCGTGTAACCTTCACATCTCCTGCCATGGATAAACGCATGTATCCAGGTGTGATTAGAGGCTCTGACGAATGGATTTCTGACTACAAAATTAGGACTGTAGTAGAAAAAAACATTCAATACCTTAAGGAGCCTATGGCCTGTGGTAATCTTAAAACAAGAGACAACCTAACTATTAAAGCAGATTTATATCTCGCAGGTATCACACAACTAATTACTGTAATACTTGCAGATAAAATTCATGAGCACAAGTATATACGTAGTTTAAAACCTTTAATCGCTTGATTTACTAACTTACTCTTGAAACTTATGTCTTATACATAAGCTTATTTGTGCTGTAATTTCATCAACAAGGTTCTGGTTTTTCAGTCAAATCACTAACATATATCCCTCTTAAGTTATCAAAGTCCATTTTACATCTCTTCTAACTTTTTACATCTGATTTTTTAAGTCATTTTGCAAATGCCTAATAGTTATAGTATTAATAAATTAAATTAGTTTTTTGTAATACACCCGAATCTTTAAATTTAAAGGGTACCAAGGTACTGATTACATTGTTTTCTTCCAATGATTAGCATATAAACACAGATGACAACCCAAATTTTAGTTAAAAGACAATATACACAGGTAAAACTTTTCCGATCAAAACATTTTACGACGCGCGCAAAGAAAGTAAAGATCTAGATGGATAATACTTAAATTGTTTTATCTTCTCCAGCATTTCATTTTTACTAGTCTACTATAAGCGAAATTGTACACGAAAAAGAGAGTCTGTTCAGACATCTGGCAGGCATCACATAGTTAATTCCCCCAATCAAATAAGACATTCAAAACACATGTAAAAAAATACAATTCAACTTCTATTTTTCCTATTTTCTTATCAAAACTACATTTTCTGTAAAAACTCTTTAGAATAATATTACATACTATATCATTAATTGTCAATATTTTTCTTTATTAACATTTAATCCATTTTTAATTTTAATTTAATTTTTCTCCGGTCTATAAAGCATTTTTGTAAGCCTTATTAGTATTTATACAGTAAAGTATATTTTCTTAACAAAATAAACTCATCTGCATGGCGAAACCCTTTATTCGCAATTCCTCTATATAGTCAAAGCCCCTAAGTTTGACTTAGGGGCTTTGATAAATAAGTTGCTGAAGAATTTTAATAAAGCATCTTTCATTTCATTTTAATTGGATTCTTTTAGACTAATATCATACTTAAAATCTTTATCCTTTATTGGTAATAATACATGATATTCAATCCAAGTTTATTCATAGATTTTGATATGATATAATACATTAATTAACATTGTATCATATAAATGTATAGAACGGGGCAGATATCTTATGCTAAATTCAAATTTGAGTAAAAGAAAACTTTTTTTGTTTTTTAAAATGGTGTTTATTATATTAAGCATAATTAGTATCTTATTTTGTACCGCTGAAGTGATTGATCTTTTTTGGGGTATGCCTAGACTTGACAATTCAGAGTTTTTAGGTGTAAAAGATAATACAAATCGTATTGTAAATGTAGTGTATGAAGATGCCATTGTTGGAAAAGCCTACACTCATTTAGTGAACGGCTTGTATACTAGGCTATCTAAATCTGCTGCTGAGAAAGAAATGAAAAGTGCAACTTATATTTTAACAGTAGATGGCAATGTTGATTTTTATATTACTCCTGAATACACAATTGCTAAAGTTCCACTTTCTTATAAGAAAAATCAAAGTATAATTAAAGGCATAATACTTTCTTGTTTTGACATTAAGAATAAATACTTTTATTACAGTGCGATATGTAACCCTAATCTTGAAAATGCTTTTGAATTTTATAAAACATATAACAAAACTGATTTCTATTAGCAGGTCATTTGATTCTATACCAGAATTTAAATCTTACCTTACACATCCTTTCCTTCAAATGACACATAAAATTTATCATTAATTTTTTTAAGTTCAAAATCCAGCTCATAATCCGGAATATCACTTGTATCATTCAACCTAACAGATACAAAATATGAGTCCCCTTCTTTCGAAATATTTGTTATTTGAGTAAATACAAAATCTCCTTTACTATCCATCAAAATACTATCTTTCATTCTATCTACTTGTACCTTAAATTCTTCAGTACACATAGCTTTTATTTTTTCAATATCTCCTTT
The DNA here is from genome assembly GCF_000179595.2 of Acetivibrio cellulolyticus CD2. Classification (NCBI taxonomy): domain Bacteria; kingdom Bacillati; phylum Bacillota; class Clostridia; order Acetivibrionales; family Acetivibrionaceae; genus Acetivibrio; species Acetivibrio cellulolyticus. The sequence continues at coordinate 2,033,363 of NZ_JH556653.1, forward strand.
GTATTGCGCTTTTATAAAATTTATAACCAAATTCTGTACTTTGTCGTTGTCATCTTCCCCGATACTTTGACTAGTTTGATACTCTACTATAGAAAATCCTCCAATTTCTTTAATGTTCTTTTTTAATTGTTGATTCTCCTGTTCTATTTTCTCGTTCAATATCTTTATCTCCTGATTTTCCTGCATTGCAGTATTATAATCTTTTTGTGTTTCCAACAATTGTTTTACAACAGGAAGCCCTGGTGCAAATGTTGACGCAAATGTTGGAAAAGCAATTACTGAACTTGTCAAAAGAAACATAACAAAAAATACAGCTGCCGCAACACTTGGTATAGGCATTTCCCATTTTTTGCGCTCTCCAACCATCTTACTCATATTCAAAATATCCCCACTAGCAATTTTAGAATTTTTAAGATTATGTAATCCTCTGATAACTTCTTCTGTTTCCATATATTCTGTATTACAGTCACTACAATCCTGAAGGTGCTTCTCCACCAATTGACGTTTCTCTAAATCAAGTTCTCCTATAATATACTCTTCAAGTAATTCCAAAGTTTCTTCACAATTCATAAAGATTACTTCCTCCTTCCTTACCAATTTTCATAAGTTTCCTAAGTTCTTTAAGTCCATTACTAATCCGTGATTTAACAGTCCCTTCAGGTATATCTAAAATAGATGCGACTTCCTTTAAAGATAAATCTTGAAAATACCTAAGCGTCAGAACCATCCTAATCTCTTCCTTCAATGACATCAAAGCCCTTAACAGGTCTATTTTTTCTCCATTTTCAATTTCGCTAAAAGCTTCAACCTCAATATAGTCGGTTACAGTTATCCTTTTATTATATCTAAAGTAGTCATTGCATTTATTAATAAGGATTTTGTTCATCCATGCTCTAAGCTTTGATGTATCACTTAACTTATTCAATGACGAAAACACTTTTATAAATGTTTCCTGACATATATCACGAGCATCCCACTCAGAACGAACTATCCCCAGAGCTGTGTAATAAAGCTCATTATGGTATCTTTGTATAAAAGACTCAAAAGCATTTTTATCGCCTCGTTTTATGGCTTCTATTAGCGTCTCTGTTTCCACCTATCCACCTCCATTTTGCTGTTACATAATAATGACGTTCAACTACACTAAAAGGTTCATTTTTTTATTTAAAAGTTGCTTATTTACATCAAATATGAATTTGATAAATGCACAATGTACATTTTCGATTTCCTTTAAAGCTTAATATCCTAATATGCCGGCCTACTCATTATAAAAAGACTTTCTCGGCACATCCTAGCACAGCTAGGTGATTATTTCATGAGAATGAGTCCAGTATGGAACGAAGTTCCGTACCACCCATTCCCAGTTTTGAATCCATCTATTCGCAGATGGAATCCGCTGTATTTATAGCTTATGTTTTGCGCAGTACTCACGAATGTTCAGGTTACCTGTTTCAGCCCAGATGGCATTGTGAATAATCCTGTCCATGATTTCATCAGCATGAACACCTCCGCCGAGACGACTGTGCCATTCGATTTGTTTATACAAGGTACAGAAAATCGTAGATGCTTTATCGTGCCTACATTCTAGCATTAAGAGCATCTAAATATGTTTTTTTACTAAAAGAAGCATTTATTATTTATTATCTTATTTTCTGGAATTCTGGGAGATAATTTTATTGACCAGCATGATGAATGACTAATAGACAATTCAAATAGCCATTCGCCTAAAAATCACCCTGACTAAAAGATTGTGGAAAATGGCTAATAGAAGATTTGCAAAGGAGGTTAAAATTGTATCAAGACTGCAGAAAAAGTTGGGTATGAATGATAGGAAATACTCCTTTCTGTTAAGGTAGTTTATTGTTCATAATACCCTAAATAGTAGTTCCCAGAGACTTAAAGCAAGCTTATGAACACTTTTAATGCTAATATGTGAAAACGACTACGTTTTTCCATATTAGCATTAAAATGTACAAACAATAGAACTTTTACCTAAGAGCAACCTTCCCCCTAACCTTTTTTCTACATACAATAAAGATAAAAGATAATATAGCAAACAAAAGTATGGGAATAAATGAGTCTCCGTCAAAATGCCCCCTAACTATTAATTGCTTAACAAATCTTATTATTTGCCAAAATGCTAAAAAGAAAGATATAACAGGCATAATTAACGTTAAAACAATATTTTTGCGTAGGGATAAGTATGCCTCTAGCGCAAAGATTAATAATATAACAATTACTATAAGTACATTAGCTAAATATACTGCAATCGCATTAGTCATATGCTCTCGACTCATTTCGTGAAAAATTATAAAGTATTAAAAAAGTAAATCGTCAGTACTGTCATTTTTTAGCCATTCATTTTTTTGTTTTTACAACTGTCATGGATAAGCAGAAGCCTTTATAATCAATAGGTATCTGACCCAAAATTTCATATGTTTTGGCATCCATAATTGTTATACTCTGCTTTTCACTTGTATAAATGAATAAATAATCATCTATAAGATACATTGTTGTTATACCATTTAGTCCATCAATAGTTTTCACTATGCTATCCGAATTGGTATCAAATATTGTAAGTGTTTCTCCCAAATAATCGCTACTAAACCTTTTTCCTGAATGTGATATGTATGCTATACCATTTTCATTTATTATTATTTGGTTGCACCATTTTTTTAACTCTACCTTCTTCTGAAAATTGCCATTTAAATCATATATCCAAAGACTATCCTCTGTATTAAAATTACTCGTTTCAGGATGATCTGGATCAAGCATTTCTATATGTCCGTTTGTAGTTATGTATATTTTGCCTTTAGGACTTACACCAAGATCGTTTGGCAAGTACCCTAAATTTTCTTTTGATAATATTTCCATTTCGAGGCTGTTTCTGTCTATTTTAAAGATGTGATTATCGGGCACGTCGGTATATAAACTTTCCCTTGCTCCCCCACATACACCATAAATGTAATTCCCAAATATTCCGTACCCGCTAATAGCCCCTTTGGTATAAAATGGGCAATCGAAGTACTCATCTGTTGCATAATCAACAATTCTAACTGGTGTACCTAATGGCAGGTTAATAGCATTAGATTGCGTCAGTTCAACAAAAACTCTATTCTTTTCAACGTCATTTATTATCTCCGCAGGTTTATGATTATCCTTAAAAACGATTTCCTTTTGTATTTCTCCTTCCTTCAATACAATAAGCCTGTTAGCTTTTGTGCTTCCTGGAGTACGTACTGATGCATAAACTTTGTTATCTGCCGAACTTACAACTTTGTAAATCATCTTATCTTCATTTTTGGTAGGCATAAACTTCATTTTACCATGTAATATGTTATCCTTTTCAATGTCTTCAACTTGAATAAAACCTATATTACCGACAAGATTAAAGTATATGTCATATTTGGAATTGTCGTCATAATGAAAACTCTCTTTTTTTGGTTCTGAAAAAGAACTACATGAAGTTAATAGCAGCATTATAATAATAAATAAAGTGCATATATGTTTTTTCAAATTTGTACCCCCATAAATATATGTATTTATGACCTCACCAATTGATAAATATTTCAATTAGTAAGTAGTAAGTAAATAAACCAATATAGTATTATAAAAAATGCCATCAAAAAAGCACCTTCCATACAAGGTGCTTGTCTAATAAAATTAAAGAAAGTTGACAAACTACAATATTTTATCTTTATTCTCAATGAGTTGATGTTATTTATGCAGAGATTTGGGCACCTTAGGTTGATATAACCAAAACCAACTAGCTGTACTTGTAGCAACCATTGCAATAATAACTAAAACAGCAGATACTACCCCTAATAAATTTCTTCTCATAATAACATCCCCCCACTTTTATTTAATAGAGAGACCTCCTACCTTATCAGATACTCTCTCTATTAGTGCCTTTTTTTTCATTGACCATTCCAGTTTCTATGTCATTCTTAATAGATTCCAATACTCTTTTCAGTTCTCCATACTTTCTTTCATCAATTAAAGCACATAAATAATCAATATTTTGGATAAACTCCCTTCCATCCATTCGCCGTTTTACTTCTTCTTCTCTTTGAATTATTTCACCAATTTTAAATACACTTTTAATTAATAAAGCAGTAAAGATAATTGTAATAATAAAACTAGAAACAATCAAAAGCTTGTCCGAATGGGATTGAAAAACCTCCGTATTTTTGGTAAACATTGTGTAGATCACTAGTAGAATAAAAAGAGCAAACGCCAACTGTAAAACCAAAAATCCTAACCTGCTTTTTTGAGACTTGTCCAGTTTATTTTCCTTTAAATAATATATATTAACACTTTTTTTGTACATGAATAAAAGAATTATGCATATGATGATACTTTCTACAACAACACACTTGAACCTGATAGCTAAACTCGTAAGGATTTCTTCCTGCGAAACGTTTGTAAAAGCACGTATAAGACCGACCGTTGTACCCTGTACCATTGTAAAAAAGACCAGAGTAACCAAGCAACCTAGTGCTGTTTCAAATATATTCAACTTATATATAAAATAAATTAAACTTGCAAAACCCAATAAAGATACTAAATAGACCAGAATATCCGGTTGCAGTAAAGTTTGAGATAAATGAAATATTACTGCAGCACAAAACCCCACAAATAATACATTTCTTAACGGTACTCTATTGTCGCTGCTCGGTCTGTTTGACCGCTCTTTGCCCAAATTTTGTGTCCGTATATTTTGCTCATTAACCCTGTCCGATACTTCACCGAACAGGGTAATTAATTACCAATTGAATTCATCTTCAATTATGAGCCTTACTACATGATCATCTATCAACTTTGTTTGCCTTTGTGCTGCGTGCATCAGGCAGGCTATACATACTTTATTGATTTTCCTTGCTACTCCATGAGAATAGTCATAAATTTCGCCAATAGCCTTCTCGGTAAATATATCCCTGGTTTCTCCTGCATATTCAAGATGCTTTTTGATGTATTCTCCGGTTTGTTGCCGATCGTAAGGGGTAAGGTGATAACGTATATCTATCCTTTGGCATATTGCCTCATATATCTGTTTTTTCAGAACATCTCTAAGTTCACTCTGTCCCGCTAGAATTAAACTCATTGGATTGTATGAATCCATCTTAAAGTTTAAGAGAAACCGTACTTCCTCTAGCATTTCTCTTGATAAAAGATGTGCTTCGTCTGATATTATCACTGGTATCCTCTTTTGTGTTTCTATGAGGTTCGATAGCTCACGGGTTAACTGACGTTTTGCATCTCCTCTGTAAAATTTTGCTTCGCAACCTAGTTGGTTTAATACCTCCCAGTAGAAATTTCTTGGTGTTAAAGATGAATCACTTATGTACATTACCTTGTAACGATTGATATCAAGGCTATCTACTAACTTTCTTAGCGCTGTTGTTTTCCTGTTCCAACATCACCGGTTATAACTGCAAACAACCTATTTCTTGCTGCATAC
>NZ_JH556653.1:2038923-2059911 GCF_000179595.2 Acetivibrio cellulolyticus CD2
GCGGTGCTATCATTTCATGCCGCTTTAAAGCTGTTTCTAGTTCTTCATTTCTGATCATTTGAACCCCTCCTGTACTTTTTTCTTAAAGATTAACAGGAGAACCTTGCGGTCACCAGTTCAAACTATGTGGGAATTTCTTTATACATAAACACCTGCTATGTAGTGTGTAAGCCATATGTTTGCATCCCCAATGGAAAGACTGTTACTTTCAGTTTTAGGGAAGTTATCAAGTATGTATTCCAATGTTTCAAACATCTTAAGTCCAGTGAGCCTAACTTCGTTAATGGTTTTATCAAAAATATTATTCAGTAAGGCTCTTAATGCTCCTATTGCTTGACAACCTCGTTGTTTAAACTCTTTAAACCATCTTTTCACTGTTGAGATACTTGCTGTTGCCTCCACCTGTTCATATGTAGTTCCTTCCTCAACATCCCGGAGTACGAACTCAATATCTGCTGTAGAGTAATGCTTGTAGGGTCTGATAAAATCCGGAAGTATTGCATGAGTTTTACCACATCCAACACATATTACACGCTGAATTACTATCCATTCAATTTTATCATCTATATGTACATGTCTGTCGTAGCGATCATGAAATTCTGTATTATTACCACATACAGGGCAGAAGAACTTTGTTTTCTCCAGATACAACAAAAAATTTTTACGATAGTCCTTAACATTTCGGCCAATATATGCTATTATCATTTTACAGTGTGTTGGAACTTTGAGGTTAAATGGTGGTGCATTTAACGTAAAAACTCAAAGTTCTTTCCATATCCCTCCTAAAACTCTCTTCGGAAAGATATTAACATATCTGTAAACGGTCACGCAACCTGAGCAGTTCCATGACATTTAACTCGGGCAGAAACACTCTATCTTTTCTTCCTAATAGTACCCACGCAAAAAGGGCCATCAAAAGCTGTTCAGGAAGCGACACAGCTAAAAAATCTAAAATAGCTTTGTAACCCATAGGATTCCTCTCCCGTTGTTTAATAATCTATCATATCGAAACATAACATTCAACAATTCTGTATAATTCGACTTTATTCGACTTTATTTGTGCAATATCCACAAATAATCCACAAAGTGCTCACCAAAATTTATATAATATTACCTTAAACATATTACCACAAATCTTCACTTACATAAAGCAACAAACTTAACAAAAATCTTCAAATAAGTATTATCCTTTTCCCACATCAATTCCGGGTGCCATTGCACACCCACCGCAAACTTGCAACTAATATGCTCTATTGATTCAACAATACCGTCCCCACATCTTGAAGATACAATAAAACCGGGAGCTACATCCTTAACTGCCTGGTGATGAAACGAATTAACCCGTATTATCTCTTCCTGATGTGCCTTAAACACCTTGGTATCTTTCTCAATAAAAATATCATGAGTAGGGTACCATTTTGGCGCATTTTGGGAGTGCTTGTAAATTTCCTTCCCCACCTGCTGAGCATAAATATCCTGATAAATAGTTCCACCCATGGCAATATTCATTACCTGGCATCCTCTGCATATGCCAAGAATCGGCTTATCGGCAGCTATTGCCTCTCTTGCTATAAACAACTCCGGTTCATCTCTTAGCGGTGAAATCTCTCCACCAAAAGTGTAGTTTGGCTCTCCCCAAAATCTGGCATCTACATCACTTCCACCAGAAAGCAGAAAACCGTCGAAACGCCCAATAATATGTTTTAGTAATTCGGTATCATTAGTTACAGGTAGAAGGACAGGCAATCCTCCAGCTAATCTGATTGCTTCAATGTACCCATTATTGATAAAAAGCCTATTTTCACTATAGTCAAATCCGGCAGATATTCCAATTATCGGTCTGCTATTTGGCATTTTTCACACCTCGCATTATTTGATATATAGCAATTATATGCTACCTTACCATATTGTGTTATACAAATAAGAGTTTTTCAAATAAAAAAGCGTACTCAAATCAGTTCATACCCCGGTCTGAGAACGCCTTGATTTCCAATTGAATCAGTTACATTTGCTCAATGCTTCCGCTTCTGTTTCATAAATCTCAATAAATCTATTAAGCCTTGTCACCTCAAAAAGCTTCTCAATATCCGGCATTAAATTACAAAGAATCATTTTCCCTTTTTTTTCTTTAAACTTTTTATATGTGTCAATAATAATACCCAAGCCTGCACTATTCATATATATAACGCCATCCATGCTGATTATAACTGTTTTGCCTTCATTTTCTCTAGCTAAACTATCAAGTAAGTCCTTAAACTCATTTTGAGTAGATATCCTTATTTGTCCTGTAAGTTTAATGATCTTAACTCCATCCATCTCTTTTGTTTCGAATTTCATATGACAAACCCCCTCTAGGTCGAAATACATACTGCAACATGTTATGGATTTAGATTATACATTTAATTTACTATTACTGCACCCAATAGTCAAATCAAAAAATTTTACAGGACCCTTAACTATAAAAAATTTCAGCAAAGAATTATATACAAATAATAGCAAGAAGTGGATTAGAAGTACTTACCTACCAACTGCTATGCTTATTATATATTAATAAAAGTCTTATTTCAATAATTTTCTATATAATATGAATTAAATTAAGCATAATGTGCTAAAGTATATTGACTTTAAGCCGATATTCAAAATAAGTATGATGTACCTTACAAAAGATAGGAGGAATATTATATGCTTTATACAGGCCAGAAAGTTAAATACTATGATAATGAAGCAGTAATTCTTACCTGGATGGATAATGAAGTACTTTTGTTTATCGAAAAAGATTATGTGAAATGGGTAGATAAATCTCTATTGGAACTGGCTCAGTGACCTGCAAACTTAGAGATAAACATTTTTTCACTTTTAAATTCACTGCTTAATATAAAAGAAATCCTAATAAAATCAGGATTTCTTTTTTTGCCATTATGCCTTTTCAAATGAATCCTTTCCAACACCACATACCGGACAAACCCACTCATCTGGTATATCATCAAACGAAGTTCCAGGAGCAATACCTCCATCAGGGTCTCCAACAGCCGGGTCGTATATATACCCGCATACTGTGCATACATATTTATCCATCCAATATCATCTCCTTTTTTAGTATTTGAATCATTTTATTACAAAAGTTATTAATAATAATACCATATTTTTACCCGATTTAAACAAATTATTTATAATTACCGAAAATCAAAAAACTTTGGTCATCTAGTCCTTCCAACTTTAAGACCGTTGCTTCGCAAACTCCTCAAAAGAAAAAGGCTTTAAGAATATTTCAATTCTTAAAACCCTTTTCTTTACCTACAATTTATGCATTTGAACTGCAAAACAAGGAAGATAGTGCAGGATCATTGCTTATTTGCCATAAAACATACTTAATACTCATTGAAATTGTATCTGCCATTTTCATAACCAGACTCAATCTAGTGTTTTGGAGAATGAGGTAATCCATAAAACCTCCAAAGTTTACAATTCCGGTTATGTACATATCACCCACGGGTGCAAGGTCTTTCTTAACCCCTGAGCCCGGTTTTATAGATCCTTCTCCTATTGTAATATATCCTACATGGTCCATTTTCCCAAGGCATGCATCTATTGCAACTACAAAGGGCTTGTCATAGTAATTCTGAATGTGTTCCATTACCTTGTCAATATTCTTTGCATGTACCGGGTTATCTAGGCTGCCATGTACGAAAATATTTTTATATTCCAAATTGCAAATCTTATAGCCGATAAGAGGACCTAAGCTGTCTCCTGTAGACCGGTCAGTTCCTATGCACACAAATACTATTGATTTATATCCGCTTCTTAATGAATTCCCAATAATGGCATACATTGTATCTGTAAGTGTCTTAAATGCCAACTTACTGTTCATATCAATATAAAGCTGCTTACATGATGTTTTAATAAACATATTTTGGCTCCTATAATTGATAGATCTATTATTATTATTACCCAAAATTGTTGTTTTATTACTCTTTTTGTGTTTTGCCCATTTTATTTCTGTTGATATTGCCTATGTACTTTGTTATTATCATTGTAGAATATTTTATGAAAAGCCTTACTGCATCCATCTTTGAAAGGATAATATTATGAACTCATATGAAAATGAGCTTAGCTCAGGCAGCCAGAAAAACTTCAGTAACATGATTGAATATATAGTCAACGGGATGTACGACTGGGTTCGGGTAATAGACCTAGATGACAATCTGGTCTATGTAAATAAAGCCATGTCCGAAGCTCTGGAAAGAGACCTTGTAGGTAAAAAGTGTTATACTGCAATTGGCAGGGATACCCCTTGTGAAAACTGTGTATCTCGGTCAGCTGTCTTCAATGGTATTCCACAACATAAGGAAGAGCTGATTCTAGATCGCACCTATTCCGTTATGAGTTCGCCTATTAAAGATAACGAAGGCAATATAATAGCTGTAGTTGAAGTATTACGTGATATAACCGAAATGAAAAACCTGCAGAAAGAAATCATTAAGCAGAACAAAAAACTACAAAGTGAGCTCAATATAGCAAGAAAACTCCAGTGTAGTCTATTGCCTAAGGAACTACCTGAAGATAAAATTGAATTTTCATACATTTACAAGCCTTGTGAGACTTTAGGCGGGGATTTTCTTGATATTTTCAAAATTGATGCTGAACACATTGGAGTATATATAGCAGACGTTTCAGGTCATGGCGTTGCAGCTTCCATGCTCACGGTCTTTTTGCGTTCATCCATTAATAAAAATCTTCTATCACCCGCTGCCGCACTAAAAAATCTTTATACGGAATTTAACAGAGACTATTCAGATCAGGATTTTTATATTACTGTTTTTTACGCCATTATAGACTTAGAAAACAATACCCTTGTCTATTCTAACGCTGGTCACAATGTTTCACCTATTATCTTTAACCCGGCCAACAACAAATTTGAACTGTTAAGAATACCTGGCATCCCTATAAGCAATTGGGTTGAAGCCCCCGTATATATAGATAGGAGTTTGGCTCTTGAAAAGAGTGACAGACTTTTCCTTTATACTGACGGAATTGTTGAGTTAAAGAATGCTGATCATGAGCAATTTGGAGAGGATAGACTTGTCAGCGTTTTACAAAAGGAAGACTCAAGCCCGCATATTATCCTTGACCAAATAATAGAAGCTGCATCCAAATTTGCCGGAATCGAAATGTATACCCAAGTCCCGGATGACATAACAATGGCACTTATCAAGATCAAATAGATTTTTTATATTTCTATTGACATATATATGAAAAAGTATTATTATTTAAATAGAATATTTCGTGTTACGAACTATTCTAAGGAGGAAATAATGTTTGATTACCCTGAGATAATGTCACTTTTTATTGATAACTTTAAAAAGCTCTTTTCCCCGGAAGACTGGCTTGACTTTGACTTATCATTTTCAAAGTCCGAGCTGTTTGTACTGCTTCTTGTCGATAACCGCGGGGAAGTTATAATGAGCCAAGTTGCTGAGTTTATAAATACACCCATGAGTACTGCCACTGGAATAGTAGACAGACTTGTAAAAAACAAATACCTGGCGCGGGAAAGAAGTGACAATGACAGAAGGATAGTTGTTATCAAACTTACAGACAACGGTAAGTCTATAGTAAATAAGTTGAAAGAAACCATATCGCGCTATATCAAAATTGTAGATGATTCACTTACCGATGAAGAACGGACTGTGCTTATTAAAGCAGTAATGAAGGTTTTTGATGTCCTCAATAAGAGGAATACTCCCCTGAAGACTGAAGGGACTGAAAGCAATAAAATTAAGAAAATTGATATCGAGTAGAAATTACAGTGAGATGCACCTCAGTTGCTGAGAACTTTTGCACCATAATTTCTCTAACAGTTAATCAGCCCATTTCATATGGGCTTGATATATAAGCAATACTTCGGCTTGCGAAATATTTGCAAGACGTAATTTTAGGAGGTGTTTTTTATGAGAATTATTCTTTATACTGGTAAAGGTGGAGTTGGAAAGACAAGCATTGCAGCTGCTACTGCACTGAAATGCGCAATAGAAGGTTCAAAAACATTGGTAGTTAGCACTGATCCGGCGCACAGCCTTGGAGATTCACTTGATATAAAGCTGTCACCAGAGCCTCAGGAAATACAAGAGAACCTTTGGGCGCAGGAAATCGACTCAATACACGAAGTTGAAAAAGGTTGGGGAAAGGTTCAGGAGTACCTTACCACACTTTTTACTTCAAAAACTGTAAAGGATATAACCACCGAGGAGTTAACGGTTTTCCCTGGAATCGAAGATCTCTTGAGCCTGCTCAGAATACTAAAGTACTATAAAGAAAAATCATATGATGTAATAATAATTGACTGTGCTCCAACCGGTGAAACCCTTGCCCTGTTGAGCTTCCCTGAAATGCTAAGATGGTGGATGGATAAGCTTTTCCCAATAAAGAAGACCGTTATGAAAATTGCAAGACCTATTGCACAACCATTAATGGGAATTCCGCTTCCAAGCGATAATGTAATGGATGAAATCGAAAATATATATAATCAACTTGATGAAATGAAGCACATACTTTCAGACAGGGAAATAACAAGTATAAGAGTAGTTGTAAACCCGGAAAAAATGGTTATAAAGGAGGCTCAAAGAAGCTTTACTTATTTAAATATATATAACTTTAACGTAGATGCCATAGTAGTAAACAGGGTAATTCCCGATAGTGTAACCGATGATTATTTCAAGGTATGGAAAGACATACAAAAGAAATATAAGCAAATGATAATCGAAAGTTTTTCTCCAGTCCCAATATTCTATGCTCCCATGTTTGAAAGAGAAGTCGTTGGGATTGATATCCTTAATAGGCTTGGCGATGAGGTATTTGGAAGCAATAATCCAAGTAGGATATATTACAACACAAGAACTCAAAATATTTCAAAAGAAGGCAATGAATATACACTTACAATCTACATGCCCTTTGCTGATAAAAAAGACCTGTCACTTAATCAAAAGTCTGATGAATTGATAATCAAGGTTGGAAATATAAAGCGAACCATCACACTTCCAAGAACCTTGCTAAATTACACAGTAAAAGGTGCGAGATTTGAAGACGAAGCTTTAAAAATAAAATTTGGTGGTGAATCAAATGAATGAAGAGCTTATTAAGATATTGTTTAAAACAAAGCTTCAAATTATTGATTGTGCAGAAAAACTCTTGCCTGAAGGTGCAAGAACAAATATTGACAATCTCAAATTCAGTCTTTTAAAAGCTATAAATGAAGTAACAATAGAATATTTAGAACCCCCTTCAACAAAAAAACCCGGGAAAAACATTACAAATATCAATATCGATTAATGTGAAATTAAATATATAGGTTTCGAAGTGTTATAATTTTACAAAATTTCTTAAACATATAGTACTTCGAAATAGTCTACTTGAAAAATAGGTGCTAATTTAAAAAAATGAAAAATAATTTAAAATTTTTTATTTTTTTTATTTTTATAGCCCCCTCAAAAAACATTATACTTCTGAATTACTATATCGAAAGTCAGCAAAAACATTTTTGTTTGGCGAACTGGAACTTTACCAACTATGGTTGGTAATAAATCATGCTAATCCTCAAATAATATAAATTCCATACTTTTAAAGTTGGATACTCCTGCTCTGCTTGAATAAAAAGCAGGGCTATTTTTCTTTTATAAGCAAATTAAAAAATTCATTAAGTTTTAACTTTTTCGTAACCAATAGTTCATAAAGTTATTATATTATTTATTACAGAAGATAATTCGTAGTATTTACATTAAATAAATAGAAAATAAATGCTTTCTCAAGTTATAGAAAGTATTTTATATAGATTTAACAATCTTCTTGACCAAAGGGGGAGTAGCAGTTTAGTGAAATCACTTTGCACCATGAAGGTAATAAATAACATTATATAATCTATACTTAATAAAATTACTTGCAGCATTAATTTCTTACACATATTTAAATTCTTTTTAGCTAATATCATACTTTCAATGAACTACAATACAAAACAAACTTTATGTTAACTTGCAGTATTTAATATAATTTCCTATTCAGCAACAGACGCAAAAAGATATGTACTATTTATGTAAAACTATGTGATTTCGGCAACGGGTTTGGAGTTCATTACTCCCCCTTCCTGTACGTTATTTCAGAAATATATAAAAAAGGATTGAGATGTAACATCCTCCCTTTATAAGTTTTAAACGGTTAGTTCCCATACAAACTAATCGTTTTTTATTTGAGAAATTTGCGAAGCAAATATCCAAAAATCCCGGCATTCTGCCAATGGAATTTTTACTTTTATAATTCATGCAAGTAATATTTCAGCTATTCCTTATCATATACTTTTATGAACAAACATATAAGGGGTAGAACCATGCTTTTTTTCCTAACTATTAAAAGATCATATGTAATTCTATTTACATTTATATTAATAATTATTGCTCTTAGCATATCATTTTATGTTGCTTCACCGGTCTCGACCGATGTAAATGTAGATGAAACTCACACTCAAATAATTGAACAAATTCTCTCTGTCAGAAACACTGCCTTTCTTGAAGAAAATACAGAAGCATTAAAATCGCTTTATAATAAAAATACAAAGCTCGGAACATGGGCCTGTGAGCATCAATTGACTAAGATGAAATATCTCCATAGTTGGGCCGAAAAGCAGGGTATAGTTTTTTCAAATATAGTATCTAAAGTCAAAATAAGATCTGCTAAAGAAAACGGTAATGCCACATCTTATTACTTTATTGCTTCTACCGAATACAAATATGTTTATGAGAATGCCCCCGAAACAGAAAACTTCTTCAGAATTGGTACATATCATTCTTTAAGATTGGAAAAAAGCGATAACAACTTGCTAATCACAAAAGAATGGTATACCGATCCTTTTGCTGATTCCTTAGGCAACGAAAATCTAAAAACAGAAGAATTCAAAAATTACCTGCTTTCATCAAATTCAAGAGATTTTTCAGATCTAAATCAAAGAAGAATAAATGCTGTTGAATACGCAGATCGTTATTGTGGTGCCGCTGCTTCTGAGGAGTACGGCTACAGTTATAATAAAAAATACCTAGATTATAATCCTTTAGGAGGTGACTGTGCAAATTTTGCATCACAAATCCTTTTTGAAGGTGGCAAATTCAAGAAAACAGGTGCCTGGAATTATATTAAGGATGGCAGTAAGGCATGGGTAAACGCCCAAGCTTTTAAAGACTTTATGTTGTACAACGGAAGAGCATCCTTGATAGCTAGAGGAACATATAATCAGGTATTTAAGGCATCTTTCAAGCTACTGCCAGGAGATTTTGTTGCCTATGAAAAAAAAGGTAAAGTAACCCACATATCTGTTGTAACTGGAGCAGATTCCAAAGGATACTCTCTTGTTAACTGCCATAATACAGACAGATATAGAGTACCATGGGATTTAGGATGGAACAATAAGGACGTATCATTTTGGTTTGTTAGGGTTCATTTCTAGAAGTTTTGCTAATTAAACCAAATAAGCTTTTGAGCAATAGACTTACAAATGCATAAAACAAAAGACCGGTAATTCCGATCTCTTATTTTATAAGTTTATAAAATTTTCATAAACATTATTCTTTATCAACGATACCAAATCTCTTTTTGAACTTATCAACACGTCCACCAGCATCTATAAGTTTTTGCTTACCTGTAAAGAAAGGGTGGCAATTTGCACAGATTTCAACGTGCACGTCTTTTTTGGTTGAACCAGTATTGTAAGTCGCACCGCAAGCACACTTTATAACAGTTTGTTGATAATTTGGATGTATACCTTCTCTCACTCTATTCACCTTCTTTCGAATAAATATCTGTAAGTAAAGCCCTAAACGCGAGGGCATTTTAGTCTAAATTGTCTTACATAAAACATCTTCCGACGCAAAAAATATTTTAACACAAATATACAGTATAAGCAAGAACTATTTTTTATCGAATTCAACATTGATGCTTCCAACAAATTCTATATTTGTCTTGGTTTGTATTAATCTGTTAATAATCATTTCAGTAACTTGAGCTGTTCCCATATTACTCATTGCTTTTCTCACAGCCCATACACTTTCAAGCTCTTTTTGGTCAAGCAACAGTTCTTCTCTACGTGTTCCGGATTTATTAATATCTATCGCAGGGAATATCCTCATTTCTGACAACCTTCTGTCTAAGTGAAGCTCCATGTTACCAGTTCCCTTAAATTCTTCAAATATTACATCATCCATCCTGCTGCCTGTTTCGATAAGAGCTGTAGCCATAATTGTGAGACTTCCACCATGCTCGATATTTCTTGCAGCTCCAAAAAATCTTTTTGGCTTGTGGAGTGCACCGGGATCAAGACCTCCTGACAAAGTTCTTCCTGTCGGTGGTATTGTAAGGTTATATGCTCTTGCAAGTCTTGTTATACTATCAAGAAGTATTACAACATCCTTCTTTTGCTCAACAAGCCTCTGCGCTCTTTCAAGTACCATCTCAGCAACTTTTATGTGATGCTCCGGAACCTCATCAAAAGTGGAGTATATTACCTCACCTTTTATGGAACGCTGCATATCTGTTACTTCCTCAGGACGCTCATCTATAAGCAAAACTATAAGCTCTATATCAGGGTAATTTGCAGTTATAGAATTTGCTATTTTCTTTAAGAGAATTGTTTTACCGGCTTTTGGAGGTGAAACAATCATTCCACGTTGTCCCTTACCTATAGGTGCTATCAAGTCAATTAATCTGGTTGACAACTCCCTGGGCGCTGTTTCAAGGGTAATCCTCTGATCAGGGTATATAGGTGTTAAATACTCAAACGCAACTCTCTTTGTCGCAACCTCAGGTGGATCTCCATTAACTGTTTGGACATATAGCAACGCCTGGAACTTTTCACCTTCCTTGGGTATACGCCCTTTTCCCTTTATTTTATCTCCTGTTTTGAGATTAAAACGTCTGATTTGTGATGGTGATACATAAACATCTTTAGGACCTGAAAGATAATTATCGCTTCTTAAGAAACCATAGCCATCAGGTAATACTTCTAAAACACCTTCTACAGGATCATCGCTTTCAATTTTCTCAAACCCGTTTGCTTGCGGAGCATTTTCATTTTCTTTTCTCTGTTCCTGATATTTGAATGGTGGTTTAGGTCTGGCGTTTTCATTTTCCTGCGGCATTTCTTTAACTGGTTTTGCCTCAAACTCAACTTTCTGTGGTACTTCTACCTTTTCTTCCTTCTTGGCATTATCGTTAATAATAGTTTCTACTTTTTTTGGTGCTTCTGATTTGACAACATTATCTTGTTTAATTACATCATCTTTCTTAATTATGATGTCTTGCTTTTCTTGCTTTTCTTGCTTTTCTTGCTTTTCTTGCTTTTCTTGTTTTTCTTGTTTTTCTTCCTTTATAACATTATCCTTTTTTGCCTCTGTATCTAGCTTTATATTTTCTTCTTTAATATCAAGCTCAACTTCAGGCTCAATCTTTTCTTCAGAAAATTTGTTAGCCTTTGGCCTTCCGCGTTTTGACTTTCTCAGAACTACAGGAGAATCATCTGTGTCTGCAACATTTTCATCTTGCTTGACTTCAATTTGTTTTTCTATGCCTTTTGAATTTTCAACGTCCTCACCTGCAAAATCCACATTATTAGCTTCAGAGGCATTTACAGAATCCTGATCACTTACAGGCATAGCTCCAATTATTTCCCCGTTGCCAGATTTATATATTATTTCGATAAGTTCATTTTTTTTGTATTTGGATAAATTTTTTAGTCCCATCATCTTTGCTATATAGCGCAAATCCTCAAGCGTTTTATCCATAAGATTAATACCTTCCATGTTGCACCACCTTAAAATATAGATTATATATAATTCCACTATTTGGGAGTTCATTCGTTTAGATAACAATCAGTAAAACCTTTATTACAGGAAAGGTTAATACTTCGAGAAGATTCGTAGATTAACTCATAAACAATAGTTATTATATCAATACCCCTAATACTTGTCAATCATAATTTTTACAGTTAAGTAATTTTTATGAACTTCAAAATGTGCAATGTATTGATTATATTGGAGTTTTTAAAAATAAATATTTCATTATTGATGTGAGTTCCAGAATTAACCCTTTTCAACTGTTTAAGGCTCCCCAAAATCGTTATTTTAAAGCTATTATATATTATAATTTAGATTTCACAGAATTATTAAAATATCACTTTTTTCTAATAAGAGACTCAAAAGGCAAATTTCCCAAACCAAGACCCTCATCCAATAATAATATCTGTTTTACTTTTAAGTTTTCCCTTAAATGTTCATTGGTAGAGGCATATAATATTTTGCTGGCAGGGCACTTTTTGCACCTTAAATAAATTTTATCAGATAGCAATAATAATTCAATATCATCATTACCACATTCGCAAAATAAATTACCTTTTTCCGCAATATCATGTATTAAATTGAGCGAATCAAACATAACTTGAGTATTTGTAAAGTAGCTGTCATATCCCAACATATTTATTAATTCGTCAAATTCTTTTTCCAGATTGTCAATTCTTTTTCTAACATCCTTGTCGCTCCCAATAAAGCACTGCTGTATACCTGTCTTTGGGCAATAGAATATACTTACGTCCGGTTTTATGAAGTCTTTTCTCTCTAAAATGTAAACATGGCTCGTCCCACACCCAATACATGGTATAGCAATTTTATAGCTATCGGTGTTTTCTTTGCTTATAACCAGCATTGACCCATTGCAGCGGCAATTAAAAGCTGCTTCTCTTCCAAATGATAATTCAAAAAGTGTAATATTAACGAACTCAAATGTACCACAGGATGAGCATTTATAAGCAATGGTTGTACTGGCATCAATTATCATTATTCCCACCTCTATATAATATAATTCGTGCAGGGAATAAAAAAATCCTCCTTTTCCTCACTGATTTTGTAAAATTAAAAATCCTAATTTTAAAATAAAGGGGTTACTACAGTTTCTCTTACACGAGCTTTTTTAAAACAAAAGACAATTCTAAGTATAGCCACATTAGATTATGGTAAAACATATATGTAATATTTTACTGGAACTAAATTATATAATTTTATATAATTAATAAAAAACTACCTAAAAGTTGAAAGGATGTTATTTGTCATGCATAAATATCTCAAATCATCTGCTCTGGTTTTGTTATACTTATCAATCTATTTTGGAGTCCAGATCCTTGTAACTATTATATTTACAGTAATAAAAACAATTGAATTCTTCGCAAACCATTCAGCAGATCTGTCTATTACAAATGATGCTTTAATGGCTGTACAGCAAGATGTACTTGGCAATACAACTTTAATTGTGATAATTTCCATATTCGTTTCACTACCATTATATACCTTAGCTTCCAAAATTACAAAGGAAAGTTTTATAAAGATTTGCAGTTTTAATAGAATACGTGCCACTGATTCGGCATTAAGCTTAATTACAGGGCTGTCTTTAGCTGTATTTATCATGTTAGTTCTATCATACATAGACTCAATCTATCCTTTAGATAAAATACCTGGCAGCTATGATAATCTAATGGAAAATATAATGGGCGGAAACTTCTATGTTACCTTTTTAGCCGTTGGTATACTGGCTCCTATTATGGAAGAAATAATATTCAGAGGTTTTATTTTGAATGAGCTCAGAAAAATTATGCCTGCTGCAGCAGCAATAATTGTGCAGGCAGTTTTGTTTGGAGTAATACATTTTAATATTGTGCAAAGCTCCTATGCCTTTGTGACGGGAGTAGTTCTGGGTATTGTTTTCGTAGCTACCAAATCCCTGTTTGCTCCAATAATAATACATTTATCATTTAATACCCTTAACGTAATATTGAGTGAAATAACTATAAACCAACAATTAGAACAATACAGCCTGATTATACTAGTCGCTAGCTTTCTGATCTCTTTATCGTCAATATATATTCTATGGGTGAAACAAAAAAACATAAATGGCATTGAGTAATCTCTCAATGCCATTTATGTTGGAGCTGGTGGACGGAATCGAACCCCCGACCTATTGATTACAAGTCAATTGCTCTACCTGCTGAGCTACACCAGCATTTTTACTATATATCGTTCAGGTTCTGTTTGTTTCGCCCTGACACTTTGATAGTATAACAGCAGAATTTATTCATGTCAACACTTTTTGTTAAGAAAATTTGCCCAGCTTTTTACCAGGTATTCTCTTAGGTATTAATGGCTTATACAGTCATATTCCGGAATAAAATAAAACAGCTCTTACTTATCGCAAGAGCTGTTTTATTTAAATTTATGGTGGGCACTATAGGGCTCGAACCTATGACCCCCTGCTTGTAAGGCAGGTGCTCCCCCAGCTGAGCTAAGCGCCCATAAATTTATCACCTAACAGGCAAGTCCTATTATAGCACTAATTACTTAAACAAGTCAATTATATTTTTTTGGAAATTCAAAATTATTAAAATTAAAGTTCCCGGGGCGTTTAGCCCCATTCAACTTTAGAACCCTTTGCTTTAAAGTAATTAAATAAAAATTCTGCTGGAAATTTAAATATTGATGTCTAATAATGTATAGTTTTCAAAAATCATCGCATCATTTATTTTATAATTTACAGGCTCTTTGAACAAAGGGCCATCATATACAAATGTATGGTATTCTCCGTTTTCACCACACATATCTGCACCTGATTCTTTTATTTTATTAACTGTCTCCCTTGTCAACAAACTACCTATAAACTCTGGGGATAGTTTTTTGTTATCAACTACTTTTATTATAGCTTTAAAACCGCTATCAATAAACTCGTATACAAGACTTTCCCTGCTCTCATTCCAAAGCGGAAAATAAGCTTCTATCCCAGCAGCATCACACCTGTCTGTGCACCATGTACGATGTACCTCAAGGTCTATATCACCAAATACACAAACTTCAGCACCGCATTCTTTTGCTTTTTTTAGCGCATTTTCGAAATTAGCGGCATATTCATCCCCTGAAGTCCTAACAAGATTTATTGGAATCCCAATAGAATCCCGAATTTTCATAAGCAATTCATCTGGTACCCCGTGAAACCACGAAACTTTGGCATCTATATTATAAGTCGTAATTAACTCTAAGGGTACCATTCCCTGTTTTATAGCCCTCCATATAGCAAGCATGCTATCTTTTCCGCCACTAAATGACGCAACAAATTTACTTGTATTTTTGCTCATCTGGTCCCCCACATTTTTAATGATTCTTGCATATAACTTTTTATATCCATATGATAAATTTCTTCTAACAATCTCCCATCTGTAAACATATGCGCATCTCCATATAGTGCACCCTTCCCGTCAGCGAGCAGCAATATCTTATCTGCAAAATGCATTGCAAGGTTTATATCATGAAGTACGCCAATTACCGAATGACCGTCCTTTTTTGCCCACTGCTTCAAATATTCTACAAGCTCAATCTGAAACTTCAAATCAAGATGATTTGTCGGTTCGTCCAGTAAAATCAAGCTAGGTTCCTGAGCTAAAGCTTTTGCAAGGAATACTCTCTGAAGTTGTCCACCTGATAGAGTATCTATTTGCCTGTCTTTTAAGTCTATAACTCCGACTTTTTCAAGACAATCAAGTACAAAATCACTGTCAGTTTTTGTTGGCCCTCCAAATATTCCCCCTTTCATATGGAGATACCTCCCCAGCATAACAGTCTCAAATACTGTATATGAGAAATATATTGCCTCGTTCTGCCTTAAAATAGCTATCTTTGAAGCAATTTGTGATCTTTTCATTTTGTTTAGAGGAATACCGGACAGAAAAATTTTGCCTTCACTTTTAATGAGACCTGCAATAGCCTTAAGAAGTGTAGTTTTGCCACAGCCATTAGGGCCAATTATGCAAATTTTTTCACCTTCTCTCACGTCGAAAGATACTCCCTTTAGAACTTCAGTTTCCTCATATCCACATCTGACATTTTCAAGCTTTAACACATTTTATCTCCTCTTTCTCCCCGAAAAATATATGTATGCAAAAAATGGTGCACCAATTAGCGCTGTTACCGCACCAACCGGGAGCTCCGATGGAGAAATTATTGTTCTCGCTATAAGGTCGGCACATACCATAAATGTACCTCCAAATAGTGCCGAAAGCGGAATAACAACCCGATGACTCGAACCGAATAATTTCCTGACAATATGGGGAGCTACAAGATCTATAAATCCGATTATGCCTGTAAAAGAAACTGCACAGCCAGTCAATGCCGACACCAACACGAGCAGAATCCATTTCACTTTAGTAGTTTCAACCCCTGCAGCTTTTGCATGCTCTTCACCGAAAGTCAAAATATCCAATTCCCTTACAAAAAACATTGTCACAATTATCAGCACTATGGCAACCGGCAAAAATAAAATCACATATCTCCAATCTTTCTGTGAGAAACTGCCAAATTGCCACATTATAAGTCTCTGGGCATCTTCCCTGTTCAGCGAAGATATTATTGTAAGCATTGCATTTACAAATAGTGTAAACACCATTCCTGTAAGAATAATAGTATTCGTTTCCATATTTCTATCCACACCAGCAGCAAATCCCATAGCACCTAAAACGGTCAGCAAGCCGCAAATCAGCCCAACTGTCGGAAGAGTGAAAAGCCCAAGCATAGGAATCGTAATGCCTGTTATCATGACAATACCTGCACCAAGGGCAGCACCTGATGAAACACCCAGCGTGTATGATGAAGCAAGTGGATTTTTTAGTGTTGATTGCATTATAGCACCACTGACCGCCAAAGCTGCACCTACCCCAAATGCCATCAGCACTCTTGGAATACGTATATCCCAAATAATAGATGCTGTGATTTTATCGATATTAACAGCCCCACTTGCACCTAACACCTTATTTGTAATTACCGCAAGAATTTCATAAAATGGAATCATAGCGCTGCCTATGGCAACACCCAATATGCAAATAATAATACTTACTACTAATGCTAAAATTATCTTTAATTTCATATTCTTAATATTTGTCGGGATATATTGCCTTTGCAATTTCCTTCATAGCCTTTACGATATTTTGATTTGGCAGCGAACTTGCAGAATTGTCAATGTAATAAACATCTCCGTTCTTCAATGCCTTCATGTTTTCCCATCCTTTTCTTGCCTTAATTTCTTTAACTGGTTCCTTCATATAATTTACATTCGTCAGAATAATATCCGGGTTTTTAGAAACAACAGCTTCGTTGCTCACACTTATCCAGCTTTTCTGATCTGCAAATACATTTTTTGCTCCAACAAGTTCTATAATCTCATTTAAGAAAACTTCCGAACCAAAGCTGTACATATTTGGATCGGCTGCTATTTCAAAATAAACAGTCTTTTTATTATCAATGCTCTTACCCACTTGTGCTATGTTAGCTATTTCCATTTCCATGTTTTCAATTATTTCCTTACCTTTTGCAGAAGTTCCAGTCGCATCTGCGATGAACTTTATATCCGATTTGATTGCCTCAATTGAATTGCTCGTAGGAATTACTACAACACACAAACCTGCATCCTTTAATGCCTTGAACGGTTCTTTTGTACTATCAACCTCACTCATTCCGGAAGTCAAAACCATATCTGGTTTTAAGCTCATCATTTTTTCCAGATCCGGTGCCATCATATCAAATTCAGAAATTCCCTCTTTCAACCCACTGATACCTTTTGCATTTTTATCTATAGCGATTATTTTATCACCTAGTCCAAGTTCTACAATTGTTTCAGTGATGGCCGGTGCCATCGAAATAATTCTATTTACATTCTTCGGAACTACTATATCGTTTCCTGCCGGATCCTTTGTCGGCAAAGTACCGGAAGCGTTGGCAACATTACTTTCCGGCTCAGTTACATTTCTATCTGGAGTATTTGGGTTTTTGCTGCATGATATAAAGCTAAATGCCAAAACAGCAGCTGTTAATAACAATAATATTTTTTTCATTTTTCATTTTTCCTTTCAACACAAAAATTAAACCTCCTGACCAAAGATCAAGAGGTTATGGATATACTAATTTAAATAGCAACACGCCAGCACCCCCTATCGCTCGTAGAGAAATTTGTGCAATGAAATAGGCAGGTCTTCTGACTTAGGTTCAACGATACTGAAGCCTTCCCAGTTTCCCAGTGGCATCTTTTCCAGCATCTCCCCTTTACAGCGGCGGGACCGTACAGGACTTTCACCTGTTTCCCTTTTAATTCGGCTATCAAACCGAAACCAATTATCATCATATTCAACTTTCATAAGCATAACATTTTATAAACAATAATTCAATCCAAAAAATACAGATTATTTCAAAATGCAAGAGCTAGTTCCGATATTCAAAAATAAAGTAAATCATCTAAATTTATTAAAAAAATTATTTATCACTCTCTTTAGCAATCATTTCAACCAGCTTTTCACCGGAAATGTCTTCAGAGACATCTATGCGATTTAAACCATAAAGAGTATAAGGATTGCCCTTTTGAATTTTGCTTACTTTATTGCCAATAACCACAGTGGCTCTATAGCCTAAATCTTTATAAATCTGCTCTGATAAAATGTTGGACAAGCCATATGGATAAGTAAAAACTGTTGGACTTATTTTTAAATTTTCTTCCATACTTTTTACTTCCATTTCATTATCCTTCACAAGAACATTGCAGTAATCTTTAGTAGTTTCATTAGATATTATATCACTACCTCTTCGAGGATACTTATCGGTACTCTCATGCAAATTATAGCTGTGGCTTTGAATATCTATCACACCGGATTGTAACATTTCAAGGGCTTCCTGGTAATTAAAATGTGGTAAAATAGGTTCATTGGAATTTATTCTCTTGTCTCTCCCAACTGACCAACCAATAATGCTTATTGTTGCTTTCATATTTAGTTCCTTAAGAATAGGAAAAGCATAGTCATAGTTACTTTTATAACCATCATCAAAAGTTATTGCAATAGGCTTTTCCGGTAATTTTGCAACTCCATCAACGTATGATATCAAATCTTTGACAAATATAGCTGTATATCCTGCTCTTTTTATTTCCTCCATGTCATTTCTAAATTTTGAAATAGAAACAGTTGCTGAGTTTTTAGACTCATTATCCTTTACAATGTGATGATACATAAGAATAGGAACCTTAACCGTTTCAGTATTTTTTTCAGATAATAAACAGCTTGTAAAGCCATTATTGGGTGTTAGGATTTTGTTGCACAATTCATTAGCATTGTCCTTTGTCATATAAACTCCAAAGTTTTCAGGATAATAAATATCTTTATCATTAAAGATTTTACCCAGCATCATCTGACCTGCTAGATTTCTGAAGTGAACAGAATCATAGAAATAGCGGGGATCCTTACTAATTTCATTATAGCCAGAGAAATTCCAAAAATCAGTTATTCTACTCAGTCTAATCCAGTAATCCTTTACTTTTTCGAGGTTAAATGCATGAAGCTCTGAATCATAGTTAGGAGAGCTTATCACTTTTAAATTAATATCTTTTGCTTTACAATAGTCACTAATCCTTTGAATTGATTCCAAGCATTTATCTGCCTTACTGGTCTGAAATTTATCATAATTTCTGAAAGAGTTGCTTCCAATTTGACTTATATAGTCATTAATATTTGGGATATTTTCAGTATCCCTTTTCGTCTTGTTATAAACACCTGTCTGAGGCAAAAAAACATCATATTTATTGGGCTTATCCATTAAATCTCTTGATATATAAGCTTGTATTTTTTCAAAACTATAGCTAGGATTTAGAGTTAAGTACTTTAAATAAAAATTCATCAATGGCTTTCCCGAAACTTCTGCATGCAATTCCTCTTTTTCATCAGTAGTTTCATTATTGTACTTTTCCAATTCACTTATTCCTAAATTTAGAACTATATTTTTTACCTCATAATGATCTATTAAGTATTTTAATGTTTTTTCAACATGTGCAAGATCTGCACCATACATAAACATATTATAAAACTTTGCATCCTTGTAGTATTTATTTAGCAGTTCCGGTGATATTGAACTAGTTTTTGAGCTTCCAATTATATAAGAATTATATTCATTATGGTGCTCATCAATATATGCAATCTTTCCAGTCCTAGGATTATTAGTAATATTATACCCATACCATTTTAAAACGGGATCTCCAAAAACACCAAAAGGATCTATGAAAAAATTTATCGAACAAGCAATTAATAATGCTGCTATAGCTCCAAATAAAAAATACAAAAACCATTTTTTTGAGTTCATTCAAATCCCCCTTATTACATGAAATCAAATAGTTATTTGCGAAATGCTATAACGCTTGAATTTACTGCATTTCAAATTGATATTTTTATTGTTTTCCCCCTCTGCTTCTAGTAAAATATAGGTATCTAATCCAATTTTAAACAAGAGAAGGGGAAAACAAATGGTAAAACTTTATAAACAAATTTCTTTTGCTGACACATTCGAAGAATGTAAAGATGTTTTTCAAAATAATAAGCCAAAATTTCTTAAGCTACTCTCACAACATCTTGATTTATCTTCGCTTATACCACAGGATTTTTATTGGTCTTACCACAAAACTCTAGGGAGAGACCGTAAATATTCACTCTCTTCAATGCTTTCAGCATTAGTTCTGCAGAAAATTCTTGGCATTCCTACAGTTTCGCTACTCATTATTTTTCTTAATTTATGCCATGAAGCCCGTGAATTCTGTGGCCTTCCAGACGTCCCTCATAACTCTCAGTTTACACGGTTCAAACAAGATTTCGTTATTTACCTGGAAAACTTCTTTAACCACCTTGTAGATATTACAGAACCTATTTGCCAGGAAATTAACACTACTCTTGCATCCACTATCGCTTATGATACTTCAGGTATTGAAACCTTTGTAACTGAGAATAACCCAAAGTTCATAAATTCTATCATAAAAAAACTCAAGGCTTTCTACAAGGACAAGCCTGATGTCGATGTATATAAAATGGCTTATAGCCTTATGCCTTCTTCAGCCTCTGCAAACAAAGAA
>NZ_JH556653.1:2060011-2092955 GCF_000179595.2 Acetivibrio cellulolyticus CD2
CCGCCTATTAAATACAATGATGATGGTTGGCCACTTTGCTCTAAAGATTCTTCTGTACCAATGAAACCAAATGGCTGGAGCCGAGAAGAAGGAAGAATCGAAAGATTCAAATGGCGGTGCCCACAGGCAAAACTAATTAAAGGTAAATGGGTTACTTCTTGTGATAACCCCTGTAATGGCAAGCCTTGCGGTCGTGTAACCTTCACATCTCCTGCCATGGATAAACGCATGTATCCAGGTGTGATTAGAGGCTCTGACGAATGGATTTCTGACTACAAAATTAGGACTGTAGTAGAAAAAAACATTCAATACCTTAAGGAGCCTATGGCCTGTGGTAATCTTAAAACAAGAGACAACCTAACTATTAAAGCAGATTTATATCTCGCAGGTATCACACAACTAATTACTGTAATACTTGCAGATAAAATTCATGAGCACAAGTATATACGTAGTTTAAAACCTTTAATCGCTTGATTTACTAACTTACTCTTGAAACTTATGTCTTATACATAAGCTTATTTGTGCTGTAATTTCATCAACAAGGTTCTGGTTTTTCAGTCAAATCACTAACATATATCCCTCTTAAGTTATCAAAGTCCATTTTACATCTCTTCTAACTTTTTACATCTGATTTTTTAAGTCATTTTGCAAATGCCTAACATGAAATCAAAACTTAAAATATATAAAGCTGGAAGTTGCCCCTAAACCAAACAGTGATAATAACATTAGTATACCTGCATAAATTGGGTACCTGCTATTATTCTCAAATTTCTTTGTCAATTCTTTGGTATTACTTGTATAAAAACAAATATATACAGATAAAAGTAAAATAATTATTGTATAAGAGTTACTACTAATAGTTAATAAGATATCCTTTGCAGACCCCATTAATCCTAAACTTTTAAAATAATTAAAATTAACAAGAGTTTTCAAAACTTTATAATAATTTCTAAGCCCATCAGTGGCATACAAAGATGCTAAGAAGGTTAAGGCTGCCATTGTTATAAATCTTGCTGCCTTTTTGTTCATTAAATATTTTTTACTTGATTTCAATGCTAAAAGTGCAATAATGCACATTGATAATCCATGCAGCAAGCCCCAAATAATATAATTAATTCCTGCTCCATGCCAAAATCCCGAAATTAAAAACGTAATCATAGTGCCCAGACAAAATATAGCTATACCGGAACCGGGCTTATATATATAGCTAAAAATATAATCAGTTAAAAATCTGGTAAGGGTAATATGCCACCTTCTCCAATAGTCCTGAATATTCCTTGCCTTGTAAGGGGAATTAAAATTCTCTACAAGCTCTATATTAAAAAATCGTGATATACCTATTGCCATATCTGTATATCCGGAAAAATCGAAATAGAATGCAAACAAATTTGTAAACATACCTATCCATAGTATTAGTGGATTGTGATTACTATTTATATTAAACGCATTATTGGTGAAGCTCAACAAAGGTGTCGCAATCAGCACTTTTTTACTTAAGCCTATTGAAAAAATAAATATTCCTTTTTTGAAATTATCCAAATCGAATTTATATATCTTATTATCTTTAAACTGCGGAATTATTTCATTATGGCGTACTATAGGACCAATTGTCAGTGCAGGAAAAAAAGTAATAAATAATAGGTATTCGATTAGTGTATAATGTTCTGCTTTTCTGTTATAGCAATCAACAATATATGATATTATACGAAAAGTAAAGAATGAAATACCTAACGGTAAAAGGATAATGCTCATCGAAAAATGTGAATTAAATAATTTATTTGATAAATTAGCAAAGAAATAAGTATACTTATAATAAAATAGAATACCCACATTTTCTGCTAATGCTACCCACATTATTATAAGTCTTACTATTTTGTTTGCTTTAATCCTTAGAAGCAACGTGCCAATTATATAATTAAATAGTATTTGAGCTATAAAAATCACAATAAAATTCCCGCATCCTTTATAATAAAAATAAAGAGATACAGCAATCAAAAATATTTGTTGAGCTACCTTATTCACCTTTGCAAAATTTAAACCAAAAAAAACAACCAATACTATTGGCAGAAACATAAAAATAAATTCATATGATGAAAAAAGCATATTATTCACCTAGTATCTTTGATATGAACGCAACCATTTCGTTTACGGTATTCATTGAATTATCAATTAAATCTTTTGGAGAAATGGAAATGCCAAAAGTTTTCTCAAAATTACTAATAACAACTACTGATTCTATTGAATCGATAAAACCATCCTTAAAAAGATCCGTATCATAATCTACATCATCCCCAAAAGGTATTTCAAATCGATTACTTAATAATTCTACAACTTTCTTCTCTATGCTTTGTTTGTCCAACAATTAACCCAACTCCTTCTAATTTTATTCAGCTACAATTATAAAATACTTATGAAAGAAATATAATCTTCTTTAAATCCTATTTTTTTATAAAAATTAATACCACCCACATTATTAACCATTGTGTTTACCTGTACTAATTTAATATCCAGTTCTTTAAAAAATCTATTTGCCTCGTCTATAAGTAATTTCCCTATAGAACAGCCTCTGCTCTCTTCCTTGACAAATAAGTCTACTATATTGCCTGTATATCTGGTATTTTCATAAATAAACTTGGAATTTATTTTTGATACAGAAACCATAATAAAGCCAAGTATATTATTGTCTAACTCAGCTACAAATATCTTTGTAAACTTTGAATTAATATAATCTACAATATTCTCTTTCAAGTGCGAGGTATTTAATTTGTATACAAACCCTTTTTGATTCAAGTATTCATAAAGCTGTACATACATATCAAATACACAATCTACATCCTCTTCTGTGATAACTCTAATACTAGGCTCCATCATTCCCACTTCCTAACAACTTTTTCAAATAAGTTCTATCAATTTTACCATTTGCATTTAGTGGAAGCTTCTCCATGCTAATTATTTTTGAAGGTATCATATAACCCGGAAGCATTCCTCTAAGTTTCCTTATTATATTTTTCTTCATGCTTTCAATATTGCTATTTAAATCAAGCTCCGCAAACATTACTATCTCTTTTAAATCATAATCATACAAAACACACATATTGCGAATGTCTTCCAGACCTTTCGCTATTGTTTCTATTTCACCCAGTTCGATTCTATTTCCCTTATGCTTGATTTGGCTGTCTTTTCTTCCTACATATTCAATCAAACCATTTTTATCCTTATAAACCAAATCGCCTGTCCGGTATATTCTTTGAGGGTATTTGGTATTCAGTGGATTTTGCATAAAGGCTTTTTCTGTTAAAACCGGTTCTTTAAAATACCCCAGCGCCAAACCACTTCCCAGCACACACAATTCGCCTATTTCTTCCGGTTTTGCTTCTGTGTTATCCTCTGTTATTATTAACACATTAGTATTCTTACATGGGATTCCAATTGGTAATGGGTCCATATCCGAAAAATCCCTATCTATAACATAATAGGTACACACATCGGTAATTTCCGTAGGGCCATACAAATTAGCATATAAAATATTTGGATGCGTCTGTCTCCACATATTAAGCTGCTTATTTGGCATAACTTCACCACAAAATAAAACCTTTTCCAGCTTAGGCATTTGTATCTCTTTTAAAATTCCAGAATTGGCAACGTTAATTATTACTGTAGGTACCCAAAAAATAAAATTTATGTTATTTTCATTTATATACTCGGGCAATTTCACAGGATATTGAAAAAATACCTCTGGGATAATAACGAGTTTTGCACCAGCTCTTAAACATCCATAAATATCTACTACAGAATTATCAAAATGGAAAGGAGCCTGATTCCCCATAACTGTATTTTCATTAATATCGAAGGTTTCAACCACCCAATCCGCGTAATCTAAAACTCCTCTGTGGGTAATAACCACCCCTTTAGGTACACCAGTGGAACCAGAAGTGTACATAATGTAAATCGGTTCGGTATCAATTACCTCTTCTAGTCTATTATCAATTAAATTACGATCAATCGTTGAATTTATTAAACTATCAAATAGAAGTACTTCACTATCAGGCAAATCTAATGACTTAATCACATCCAAGTTTTTAGAATCAGTAATAATATATTTAGGAAGTAAATTCTCAAATATCTTCTTAAGCCTGGGTATCGGCATATTATAATCTATTGGAACATACGTATTTCCGCTGTATAATATGCCCATAAAAGAAACAATATTTCTATAACTCTTTGGCAAAAATACAGCTATCTGCTGACTTTGGTTAGAGTTATTATTATTTTTTAACAATCCTGTAGCTAGTGCCAAAGATAAATTTTGATATTCCTTATATGTTATAACTTTATCATTATCTTGTATAGCAATGCTATTTCCATATTTTTTTGCGGCCTCATCTAGTAAAAATATCGCCGAAGAAAACATATATAGCACCTCCCATAGGGCTAAAATTGTATTCAACAACATCAATTGAACATCACATGTATATTAACATATAACGGAGCACAAAGACAAGGCAAAAGCAAAAATTTATTTATAGACGATTGGAATACCGAGGGCGGATTAAAACATTCTGTTGTAATGTAAATAACCCCAATAAAAAACCCGTATTAGCAACTTTTTGTATTGCTAATACGGGGTAACTTTGTTTTACTCAGGTCTTAAGTATTACTTATTTTCTTCTACCAAGTGTATGATTGCTGCAGGCTTATCAGTAGATCCCAAGTATATTTCCAGGTCTTTTGTTTCGTCGGAATCTGTATCAATCGGAGTTATGTAAAATCCTTTCTGTGGATTACTATCTCCAGGTGACATATACAAATCACTTCCTACTATCCTCCAAAAGTAATCAAAATCTATTTTTTCATAATCTTCACCGTTTATTGCACTTCCCGATAACTTGAACTCAGTCTTTGACCATCCATCTGCATGTACATTTCCAACGCAGACAGTGTTAGCTGATATCCAAATTTTATTTTCTGGTGATTTCTCAACAGTAAATTCTTGGCAAGATCCCGGACTGACCTCTGCACCATTAACTTTATAATGTGTAATCAACTCACCACGTTCAAAAGCTTCGCTAGTTGTAGTAAATGAGTTTTGTGATGATAAATAAGTGTTTTTATTTAAAGAGTATAATTCATTCCCATAAACGTAAGTTGTACTTGGCTTTAAATCATTTACTATATTTATTATTGATAGCGGAAAATTACAAACTGGTGGATTTTTAACAACCTTCAAAGATGATGGCACATCTTTTTCCATGTAATATATATTTTGCGGTTGATAGTAAGTTAGATAACTTGTAGGGTTTCCTACTTTTTCAGCAATAAAATTCTTCGAATAAAACCTACCACTATTACATGAGACACCAGTAGCAAATGTTGTAGTACCTCCAAGGTAGTAGTTTACGTAATCACTCCTGGTTTCAATTTGCTTTGCTCTATCCTTATCTTGAAGATCACATATGCTTTTCACAAAATGTATGGTTGCTGCTGGCTTGGTAGAACCTCCAAAGTATATTTCAAGATCTTTGGTTTCATCTGTACCAGTATCTATTGGAGTTATGTAGAATCCTCCCCTTGGATTATCATCTTCAAGCTCCATAGAAAAACCAGTACCTATTTCTCTCCAAAAGTGATCAAAGTCTATCTTTTCATAATCCACACCATTTACCGCACTTCCCGATAACTCAAAGTAAGTCTTTGCCCATCCATCTGCATATAAAGGTCCACGACAAATTGTTTCAGCTGAGATCCAAATTTTTGACATAGGTGATTTCTCAACAAAAATTTCAGCACCTGGATACTCATTTACATCAATATTATCAACCTTATAGTAGGTGACCATACCAGTGCTAGGACTCGATGTTGGTGTTGGTGTAACAGGACTATCGGGAGTAGGTGTAGTTGGCAATGGTTTATTATAATCTCTCATTGTCTTAAAAGAATTTGCTCTTAAATTGTATGTTTCAGTCCCATAATAATATGTTGTCTCTGGTTTTAGACCTTTTATAGTATTACTTATTGAAACTGGGAAATCACAAATTGGTGGATTCTTGATTACTTTCAATGAAGTTGGCTCATTCTCTTCAATGTAGAATATTTCTTTTGGTTCATAATAAGTTGGAAATTTTGTTGAATTTTCTGTTTTTGCTATAATAACATTTTGCGTATAAAATTTAGCCTCTTCGTATGAATAACAAGATGCTTTGGTTATTGAATCCGGCTTATAATAGGTTTCATCATAACTTACAGTTTCAGGCAGTTGCTTTGCTTTGTTTTCATCTTTAAGATCACTTAGACCTTTAACGAAATGTATGGTCGCTGCACATTTATCAGAATCTCCAAAATATATTTCCAAATCTTTTGTCTCATTAGAGTTTGTATCTATTGGAATTATAAAAAATTCGTCCTTTGGATTATTATCTCCAAGTTCCATATCATAAGGATTGCCTACTTTTCTCCAAAAGTAATTAAAATCTATTTTCTCATAATCTACACCATTTACTGCGCTTCCTGACAACCTAAAATAAGTCTTTTCCCATCCTATTGCAACATTACGTCCACGATTAACATCTGAAGCGGAGATAATTATTTTGGTCATTGGGGATTTCTCAACAAAAATTTCAACAGAAGTGTAATCATTGATATTGATATTGTCTATATTATAAATAGTAACTATGTCATAACCTAGGGTTGGTGTTGTAGGTGTAGGCGTTGATGTTACAGGTGTAGGAGTTGGTGTTACCGGCGAAATTATAGTTGTCGCAGATTTGGGGAAATTGCTTATTGCACCGAGTAAATACATCCTTAAATATGCAAAATCAATAGAATTAATTTTTTTGTCATCATTTACATCCGCACAGTAAAACCCTGATTGTACAGGAAATCTATCTATCATACCCATTAAATATTTTCTCAAAATCGCAAAATCAATAGAATTAGCACTTTTGTCATAATTTAAGTCACCAATTACAGCATCACCGCTTTTTCTTTCTCTTAAATTACTCCTCAGTTCAATTTCTCTATTTCCTTTAAAAGCTTTTACACATGTACTAGCTGCAATATCAGATGATTTTATTATTGGAATTACTCCAGAAACTTCTTTTATCTCATCTATTTCTCCTGTTATTTCGGTCAGGTATTCATGGTCTTCGTTTTCCCCATTATTTTCTATATGGAGAGTGATTTTGGTTGCATCAGTCTTTGCTTTTAAATGAGTCTGTGAATTGAAGGAAAATCCATCTTTCCCCATCACAAAGTCTTTCATATACCATTCGTTGTATATGTAAGTATTAAGGCTTTCCTGCTTGTCCATTTTGCTGTATTCTTCCTGGAGATAATCAAGATACAATTTCCTAAACAAGGCAAAATCTAATGAATTGATAATACCATCATTATTTAGATCAAAATCTTCGGTAGCATCCATAAGAAAATTAGTTTTTAATTCACCTTTTCCAATTTTGACTTTTACCGTTTTATCTCCCTTATGTGCACTAACATAAGCGCCAAAGTTGATTGTATTGGATTCAATAGAGTCAAAGCTTGTTAAAATTAATTTAACTTCCTGATCAAAGTTTCCATTGCTGTCAATTTCTATGTCCTGAGTCGATGTTGGAAACCCGGCACTTTGGATACTAAGCCTTTCAGCATCAGTATTGCCTGTGATATGAATATCTGCATACACCTGAAAATACATTTTTATATTGGATACATCCAGGTATTCCATGTTGTCACCCTGAGTATCAATTGTTAATCCTGGCTGCCAATCATCATTTAAATTCAAAGCTATATCCCCTGAAATACTTGTGTTGTATTCAGGCTCGACTTGCTCAGCTGAAAAAACATTAATACATCCAAACATCATAACAAAAACAAATAACGCAACTAAAAATTTTTTCATAATCTTACCCCCCTATAATTTTTGTTTTAAAAGCAGATGCTAGTTCCCTTTAAAACGGAAATATGAAAGTTATCTGTACAAAATAAAGTCTACTTACATATCAATGGATGGTAAATGAGAGTTTTAAATTAGTCAAATCGTAAATTCGGATATTTTTCTATATACTTTACTTCATTAAGCTTACAAAGTTCCGGAATCTTATCAGCGGATATCATTAATGCAGCATGTTCGCCTGAGCCAAAAACGACAGTTGCTCCAACAGATGCTGCAATATCGTCTAAGGACTCTGGAGTTTCCCAAAAGACTACATTAATTTTCAGTGTACCACTTACACTTTTTGCAGTTTCGCTAACTTTATACTCATCCTGAAATACAATAACATCTAGCACATGTGGCAGGTTCTTAACTATTTCAACATCTTCAGTATTTATTCTTGCTAAATAAGCGTAGTCAGGCAAATAATCAAATTCATTAACAATGTATTTTTTAAGCTCTGTTTGAGTTTCTTCAGTTGAGGGGCCATCTAGTGCAATAATATAACTCCCTATTTCCTCAGGACCAAACTGTGTTATTTCATAGCCATTTGAAGGCGTATAAACATAATCTTTTGTTATTGTAGCCACATTCAGAAAAATCGTATAGTCTTTAAGTGCAATTTCACCAGTGTATTCAATTTCCGTCCACGGATATGAATCAGATAAATGCCTACACTTATACATTTCTTGCGATAAACCATATTTGAATTTTTCAATAAATACATTCCCTAAAGCGATGTCATCATCGTCAATTAATCCATCCCTATCAAGATCGTATCCTTTTAATGGTACACTTACTTCTTTATACTTAGGTGAATATAAGCTCGGATTCAATATCATTTTTCGTTGAAGAGCAAAGTCAATGGAATCAGTTTTGCCGTCCTCATTCATATCAAATGCAGCTATCGTACATTCATCTATTGGTTGACTTACCATTCCTAAAAGAATTTTTCTTGAGTACGCCAAATCCAGCACATTGAAAGAATTATTAAAATCTAAATCTCCAATAAGTACATAAGCATGCATAATATAATTGCCTGGGTCATCAAACTTTTCACTTTCCTTAAATAGAGTACTATCAGCATGCGCTGTCAATGCAGTACTCAACTGTGAAACTACTAAAGCTGAAAATAGTAATACTTTTAAACACTTTTTCATTTTAATCACTCCCCCACAAATTTTTCTTTTTGTAATTATATGAGCAAGGAATATTCATTCTGCGCATATAGCATATCCTGAAGAACAGTCATTTTTTCGATATTGCTTTGGAGCTTTTCCACTCCAGGTTTCTTTACATGCTTTAACTAGGTGACTTTCCCTTTTTGTATAAGAACAAACAAATTGTACCTATAATTCCAACAATTATTAATGCCATTCGGAAAATTAAAACATTACTATTTGGAGTCCCCTTTGTAAATAGATAGCCTCCAAAAATAATCATAAACCAAAATAAGAATTGTAGATTTTTATACACAACACACCCCCTATTCACAATTGTTTTATTTAGTTATTAACTTCTTCTAAATTTGTCTCTTTTCCATAGTATCATTCTAACTTATTTTTACTGTTTTGTCAGTCTAATTTTATGACCATTTCAAGTTCCACTCCATAGTATTTAACTCTAGATACGCTTATGGTGATGTGGTTCAAATTTTAGAAAAGGTTAGCTGGTGGTATGAAGGTTCTCATACAATGTTTCTTTGTTGCTATGGTAAATATAATAATCAAAATACATTTTTACTATCGTATCACTCTAACCTGCAACCGATGAACCCTTGCTGAAAATATGCGGTTTATTTAATAGTAGTGATTATAAATTCAGATTTTTTGATTTCTAAAATTCACATTATATGGTATAATTAAGTAAGTTAAATAAGAATATTGTAGAGGTTATTCTATGAAAATAAAGAAATTATTATTATGCGGTGTTGTTATAGTTGGAATTTCGATAATGGGTCTTATTGTAAGTTCTGCAAATTTGGTAGATAAGTTCAGTTTAAGCAAAAGTAATCCAGACATTCCTTTGAAAAATCCGGTTATACTTAATAGTGCCGAGATTGTTGAGAAACAAAAGAAACAAGAAACAGAGGATAAAAGGAATCTAAAAGAGGATATTAAATCTGATAAAGAAAGCCAAAAAGAGATATTAAAGATTAAAGAGAAAATTGATAGCGAGTTTAATCAAAGAAAAAAAATACAGGATGACAACGATTTAAAAGCTGAAAAAATTCTTAAAGATTTTTATAAAAAAGATGTTGTGGTTTTAACAGATGATAAATATGAGGATTATAAAACAATGGGTTTAATTTTAGATGCAATAAAAAGAAATTCTAATTTTTCTAACGATGAACTTACTATATTAAAGAACTATTTGAGTAGGAGATTGCCTCATATTGATGATAATTCAAAATTAGTAAATGAGATATCAGAAGTATTAAATTAATATATAATCTATTTACCTAATAGTTAAGTTAATTTAGGTCCTTAATTGCAATCTTAAATTCATGGGGAATGTCGAAATAACCAGACATTCCCTTTTGTTTTTCGACAGGAAATAGAAGCTAGGTAAATTGGAATAGTATTAATGAAAAAATCTTCTTAGAGAGAAATAATATAGGAAATAAACAAGACAGTAATTTTAATTATGAACAAGATTTATCAGAATTTGTATATCTTTAAGATAGGAAATGCTTTATGCCCCCTCTGAATTCATAAGCTATAAGTCTCTTTCTTACTTAAGAAGACATCAAAAAAGGAATAGATCTTTATCTATTCCTTTTCTTCACCTAATTATGGTCGGGGTGAGAGGACTTGAACCCCCGGCATCTTGGTCCCAAACCAAGCGCGCTACCAGCTGCGCTACACCCCGTTATTTTCGGCGACAAAAAAGATTTTACTACATACCAGATATATTATCAACCCATTCAGCACCAAATTATTTGATTTACGTCTATTATACTCGTCATTCCTCATTCTATTTAAGTTTATCTCACTAAGGTTTACATCTTATATTCGGCCAAAATTTGTAACACAACGTTAACTTGATACTATACGAAAGATATTTTATAATTAACGTGTGAAGTTCTGTCGTATTATGTAAACTATATATGGAACAAATTTAAACGAAGAGGTGTCTAACATTAAGAAGTTATTGGGACAAACCAGGAAAGCCATTGAAGACTACAATATGATACAAGAAGGTGATAGGATAGCTGTTGGTGTATCAGGAGGAAAAGACAGCCTTGCCCTTTTGGTATTACTAAAACAATTGCAAAGTTTCTTTCCTGCTAAATTCGAGCTTGAGGCAGTTACACTGACTATGGGTATAGGAGAATTTGACCTGACTCCAGTCAAAGAACTTTGTAAAAGCATTGGCGTTAATTATACAATTGAGGAAACCGTTATCGGAAAAATTGTCTTTGAAGCAAGGGATGAAACTAATCCCTGCTCACTCTGTGCCAACCTAAAAAGAGGAGCTCTTCATAATGTTGCCAAAAGGCTAGATTGTAATAAAGTAGCCCTGGCACATCACAGAGATGACGTTATTGAGACTTTTTTACTCAGTACACTATATGCAGGTAAATTTCAAACTTTTTCACCTGTGACTTATCTGAAGCGGAAAGAACTATATTTGATCCGCCCAATGATTTATATTGAGGAAAAGCATGTAAAGGAGTATATTAAGGCTAATAATCTGGTAACCGTGCCAAGTCCATGCCATGTAGATGGCAAAACCAAACGTCAGTATATAAAAGAACTTTTAATGGAAATGCACAAAGAAAACCGAAATATTAAAAATAACATTTTTGGCGCCATAAAGCGTTCAGGAATAGATGAATGGTAATAATATAGTCATTTAATAAAATACATAAATGGAGGAAGTTACAATGAAATACATAAGAAAAACGCTCTCAATTATGCTTATCATTACAGTTTTGCTAAGTATGTCATTTAGCACTGCTTTTGCTGAAACGAATAGTATAATTTATGAAACTTCTACTACAGAAACTATAACTTCTGGAGTAACCCATGAAAAAATCACTAGATTTATGGATAAAGGTTGGCTTAGCATCAATGTTCTGAGAGTTGATCTCAACAATGAAAATGTAAGGGTTAATACATTGACAAACACAGATTCAATACAGAAGCTCACTAATGTTAAGGTCCTTACTGAATCTCGTGGTGCTGTAGCTGCTATAAATGCGAGCTTCTTCAACTGGATGAAACAATCAGGTTATGCTTATCCTGACGGACCGGTTGTTCAATCAGGGAAAATTATATCTTCCGATAGGGAGTATAATAGGTACAATGACTCAATGGGTACATTTTCTATCAGTAACCTTAACGAAGCCATGTTCAACTTCTGGAAAACCAACATGGAAATAGTTGCCCCCAATGGCTTATCCGCTACTGTTTTTAAATTTAACAAAGAAAATATCGACAATTATAATACTATGGCCATTTATGACAGGAAGTGGTCCTTGAATTCTCCTGGTGCTACTCCTGATCGTCCAAATCTTGTAGAAATGGTTGTTAATCAAAATGCTGTAGTAGAAATTCGCCGTGGAATGCCATCGGTCGAAATACCAGAAAACGGCTATGTATTAGTTGCAAATGGAACCAATGCTGATTTCCTCGTAAATAATTTCAAAGTTGGTGACCTAGCAACTCTTAACATATCAACAACTCCTGAATGGAGCACAACGAACATGGCTGTTACAGGAAGTGCCATATTAGTAAAAGACGGAAGCATTCCTTCTAAATTTTCTTATGTTTCCAGTGATACAAACGGTAAGGCTCCAAGAACAGCTGTAGGAAGTACTAAGTCCGGTAAAGAATTGCTTCTTGTTACTGTGGACGGAAGGCAAAACTCAAGTTTAGGAATGACCCTGACTGAAATGGCTAATTTGATGATAAGCCTTGGTGCATATAACGCCTTAAATCTCGATGGTGGCGGTTCCACAACAATGGCCGTAAGAGAACCAGGTTCAAACGCAATAAATATAGTTAACAGTCCATCCGATGGATCCCCCAGAAAAGTATCTACTGCTATTGGAATATTTTCTGCATTTCCAACCGGGGCACTTGATGGATTTGTTATTGACACCATAGATACAAATGTATTTGTAAATACGTCCAGAAAATTTACTTTAGTTGGCTATGATAAATACTTCAATCCGGTTGAAATTGGTGAAGAAGATGTTAAGTGGAGTGTTAAAGGCATAAAGGGCGACTTTAAAGGCAATACATTTTACCCCCAAAGTGAAGGTGAAGGTACTATTACAGCAACTATTGGAGACCTTTCATCCTCTATAGAAGTCAGAGTACTTGGCAACCCCAGCAAACTTATTTTGGGCACTAAGACTTTGAACATTGTAAAAGGCAACACATACACCTTTAAAGTTCAAGGAACCGACAGAAACGGGTACACTACGTCTATAAATCCAGCAGATGTGAATTGGTCGGTCAATGGTGATATAGGCAAAATGTCTGATTCTGTATTTACTGCAACAAATAAAGGCGTGGGGACAATTGATGCCTATATTGGTGATACACACGCTTACTGTGCTGTTTCAGTAGGTGAAGAGCTCTCAAGTGTTATAGACAATTTTGAATCCTCAAATGGAACATTTGCTTCATCCCCTTCAGGTACTCCCGGAGCTTATGAAATATCAGATGAAGCTAAAATTCAAGGTAATACTTCCGGAAAATTAACATACGACTTTACAAAACTCGAAGGTACCAGAGCTGCCTACATTGTATTCCCTGACAAAGGTATAGACCTTAATAAAAATGTAACCAAAATAGGCGTTTGGGTTTACAATCCAAAAGAAAGCACAAACTGGCTCCGCACTGAAGTATATGATTCGAACGGTAAAAAGAACATATTGGAATTTACCAATAATATGAATTGGACTGGTTGGAGATTCGTCGAAACTTCTCTTGCCAACATCAGTTTGCCTGCAAAGCTAACCAGACTTTATACAGTCCAGGTTAATCCTGTTCCTGAATCAGGTGATATTTACTTAGATGATTTAACTATTAAAACCTCTTCATTCCCTGCAATTGACAAAAGCAAAATACCACAGGATAAAGTAGCTGCTGATGAATCCAATAAGCAGGTAGACTTCAAGGAATCAAACACTTCGTTTAAATTTAATGTATTCAGCCTAAATGGTGAGCCAACAAACCTGCTTGGAAGAATTCTTCAAACAAGATTAGCCGACAAGTCAGGTTCAGATGTTAAAACGGTAGCAATATTATCAAGTGCAAGCAATAGCCTCTCTAAAATAGTTAAAAAACCTATAATTACAGCCGATTCAGGGTATAAAAGCGTTGATATATCCGGTAGCAGACTAATTCAACTCAACACTTCAAACAAAGGACTTCGAACCAGTGCAACAGGCCAATGGCAATGGTTTTTAGACCAACTCAACAGCTTCAAAGGGAAAAATGTGTTCATTCTTATGAAGAACTCTCCAGAAAGCTTTAGTGACAGTTTAGAAGCCAACTTATTTAAAAAAGTACTTAAAGACTATAAAGAAAAGACCGGAAACAACATCTGGCTGTTCTATAACGACAATACAAACGAAAGTTTTATGGAAAACGGTATAAGATATTCTAGTCTGACAGAATTAAACCTTAATAGCTTGAATCCTGTTAGTGCTGTAAACTCAAAATATATCGAAGTAATAGTAAAAGATAATATTCCAACTTTCCAATATAAATCTGTAACTCAATAACCAAGTTAATATTTCCAGAATGCTATAGATTACAATAATGCGGGTCATTTTGACCCGCATTATTAGGTTTAAAGCTCTTCAATGCTTTTTTAATCTCATACTTTCATACATAAGATAATCGGCAGTTAATCCCCACAAGTTTCATTTTTAATTACCCTTGCATAGTCAAGCATATTTAAATTGAAATATATTAAACGTTACTACTTCTAAAAATTTGTATAAAGATTTCATACAAAAAAATAATACCTGCAAATCACTTTACAGGCATTATCTATAATCAAAGCTTATTTAATTTCGCAAATTTTTTCTTTCAAATACTTTGTAAACTCTTCATTGAGGTC
Source organism: Acetivibrio cellulolyticus CD2 (assembly GCF_000179595.2). Lineage (NCBI taxonomy): Bacteria > Bacillati > Bacillota > Clostridia > Acetivibrionales > Acetivibrionaceae > Acetivibrio > Acetivibrio cellulolyticus. The sequence goes on from NZ_JH556653.1 coordinate 2,075,022, forward strand.
TTCCCTCTTTAAAGCAAATTCAACTGTAGCCTGTAAAAATCCAAGCTTGTTACCAACGTCATATCTCTTGCCAACAAAATCATAAGCATACATTGCTTCCTTGCCAATGAGACTCTTAAGTGCATCAGTCAGCTGAATTTCTCCACCTTTTCCAGGTGTCGCATTTTCAAGATAATCAAAGATCAATGGAGTGATTATATACCTACCCAGTATAGCAATATTTGAGGGAGCATTATCCTTATCCGGTTTTTCAACAAGATCCTTAACCTTGTAAACCCTGTTGTCTACCAACTTGCAGCTCACAATTCCGTACTTCGATACATCTTCATCACTAACAGGCTGAACGCCAAGCACTGTTGTCTTATATTCATCGTAGATATCTATCATCTGCTTGAGACATGGAACATCCGAATCTACAACATCATCACCAAGCAGCACCGCGAACGGCTCGTTTCCAATAAAAGATTTAGCACAGTAAATAGCATGTCCTAACCCTTTTGCTTCCTTCTGCCTTATATAGTGAATATTTGCAAGGTTTGATATATCTCTAACAAGACTGAGAAGTTCTTCATCTCCCTTTCTTTGAAGTTCCTGCTCAAGTTCATAGGATTTGTCAAAGTGGTCCTCAATTGCTCTCTTGTTTCTTCCAGAAATTATAATTATGTCTTCAATACCTGAATTTATTGCCTCCTCAACTATGTATTGAATAGTTGGCTTATCAACTATAGGTAACATTTCCTTAGGTTGGGCTTTAGTTGCAGGTAAAAATCTAGTCCCCAGGCCTGCTGCTGGAATTATTGCCTTACGTACTTTCAAGTTGGTACACCCCTTTTCATTTTTTAAAACACAACACATTATATATTAATTTTAACAGACTACTACGATTTTTCCAACAGTTTTTCCAGTATTTATTGATATTTCAATATAAATACTTTGTGAATATATTTTTTTGGATATAAAAATAATATTTCATATAGTCTTTCATAATAATAATGTGATCTAAAAGGGGATGAATTCGTGATTCAAGAAAAAAAACGTGCAAGACTGATAAATGTGGTTAAAGACTTGTATTTCAGATTTAATGACGATGATGTACCTGCTTTAGCTTCTCAACTTGCTTATTACTTTATTCTTGCAATTTTCCCATTTTTAATTTTTTTAATCAATCTTGTAAGCTTAACCCCCATAACAAGTGAGCAGGCTCTAAACGACCTCTCAAAAATAATACCCACAGCGGTATATGATATAATCAGAGGTGTTATTGGTCAGGTAGCACAAACCAACCGTGAGACCTTTCTGTCCTTTAGTATGGCAGCCACACTTTGGGTTTCCTCAAATGGTATGAACGCCGTTGTAAAAAGCCTGAATAAAGCATATGACCAACATGAAACCAGGGCATTTTGGAAAGTGCGAGGATTATCAATAATTGCAACCATAGCTTTTGCATTTACTATTCTATTTTCTTTCATACTCCTGATTTTAGGCGAAATAATTGGTAGAAATGTGTTCATTTTCTTAGGGTTTTCAAACAGCTTTAAAATGCTTTGGCCATATATTCGTTTCATAATTCCTGTTTTGATAATGTTTATTGTCTTCACTTTATTATACCGCTATATGCCCAATAGACGTATGAAGTATTATGAAGTATTTGCAGGTTCACTGTTTTCATCTTTTGGTTGGTTCATTACATCAATTTTATTCTCTCTATATGTTAATAACTTTTCAAACTATTCAAGCACATATGGAAGTATAGGGGGAATCATACTTTTAATTATCTGGCTCTATTGGATAAGTATAATAATACTTTTAGGCGGAGAATTAAACGCGTCTTTAGCCTATAACCGTATAGAGCATAAAAAATAAGCTACAGCGGAAGCTATAGCCTATTTTATAAGCGTTTCAATTTTTCAAACTATCAGTCAGAAGTATATGGAAGCAATGCGATATGTCTTGCTCTTTTTACAGCAACTGTCATTTGACGTTGATGTTTTGCGCAGTTTCCAGATATTCTTCTAGGTAAGATTTTACCTCTTTCTGAAACATATTTCTTAAGTTTTGATACATCTTTATAATCTATATCAGTTACCTTATCTACGCAGAAAGCACAAATCTTTTTCTTTGCCCTTCTCATTCTTGAAGGTCCTTTTGCATCACCTTTGTCGTAATTGTCTCTGCTGTTTCTATCTTTTCTTGGATTTGGCATAAACTAAACGCCTCCTTTCTACAAAAATCAAATATATTCAGTCATTAATTTTTTAAGTTATTAATCAACTAAAATGGCAATTCGTCATCTTCTTCTAAAGGATAAAAGCCATCAGATGACTGAGCTGGCTGCTGACTCTGAGGTTTCTCAGGACCATCATTTCTTTTGCTGTCGGCAAAATAGGCTTCATTAGCAACTACTTCTGTTACATAATGCTTTTTGCCTTCATTATCATCCCAAGTCCTTGTCTGTATTCTACCTACAATCGCAACTTGACGACCTTTTGCAAAATACTTTGAGCAAAAATCAGCCAGTTTGTCCCATGCAACGATAGGAATAAAATCAGCCTGTCTTTCCTCTCCCTGCTTTGCAAAGCCCTTATCAACCGCCAATGTAAAGCTACATACAGCAGTATTATTATTAGTTGTATACCTTAATTCAGGATCTTTGGTTAGTCTTCCCATCAAAATAACCTTATTCATATAACCACCTTAATTATCCTTTTTAATAATGATGTCTTTAATAATTCCGTCGGTTATCTTATATACTCTTTCAAGTTCATGAGGGAAATTTGTTTCAGAACTGAAGTTTATTAACACATAATATCCTTCATTGAAATCGTTTATAGGGTATGCAAGTTTCCTTTTACCCCACTCGTCAATACTTTCCAATTGAGCTGAAGTTTCAACCAAACCCTTCATTTTTTCAATAATGGCTTTTGTATCATCTTCATTTACTTCTGGACTAACGATAAAAATAGTTTCATATTTCATTACCATAATTACTTCACCTCCTCCCGGACTATGGCCCTGTTTCCTGAACAGAGCAAGGATTACAAGCAAACATTTTACCATATTTCTTTATGATTTACAAGTATTTTTTTACAAGTTTCCACAAGTTTCCACAAGTCCCCATTTGTTACACTTATATTTTTGATCTTAATGTTAATTATACCCACTTTTCGATATATATTTTTATATATAACCTTTAAATGCTATATTTCTTTGGCGTTATATATAGTATAATTTCACCACATTTAAATCATTAATTATTACAAATTGACAAAACAGTTTCCAAAAAGCTAAATGTATGTTATCATATATATATGTTCGAATATAATAATATCAGACATAGGCTAGTGGACATATGTTAATCTAGTCAATCTTTAAATTACCGTTTACTTACTTTTTGTGTGCTTTTTAACTACTGGATTAATTTTAATTTATTGTTAATCATTTATGCCAGTAATGGTTTACAGTAACATGCAAATTCAAAAAGTGCTATATATGCATTATTCTTACTAAACGTTACATCCTTTAGAAAGGGTGAAAAAAGTGTTCAAAAAGTCACCTATTAAAAAAAATATAAACCCATTTTACCTAATAATTGTTTCAATAGTCTGCAGTATAGCTTTAGGTTTGCCTACATTTATTATTTTTGATTGGTATAAAGGTTGGTATAACACTTGGTCACAAACCGCTGAACTGCCCTTAAAAAATTATATGGATTTAATTCACTTTGCTACAACATTTATTGTAGTTTTATATACTATTATTTTCTTTATTTCTGGAATACTTTTTAACAAACTAGCGCAACAGCATACTCAAACCAAAGAATTGAAAAACTTCAAAAACTTCACGGACTCGCTCCATCGAGCAACACATGAAATTGAAGTATATGAGACTTTGTATAATTATATACGTAATATGCACCTGGTTAACCAAATAACTTTATTTTACAGGAACGACCGGTCATCTACCGATGTTTTGTGGCAGAGAATAACCAATGAGAGAATGCCTCTTTGTACTATGGAGCCAAGAAACTGTCCTCTAATTAAATATGGACGGGAATGTAGCGTAAAAAATATAGCTACAGATATAACATGTGCATATCAACTTACCGAACATAAAGCAGGAAGCTATGTTTGCCTGCCTATAACTATCAACAATCAAACTTTAGGGATACTACAGCTTTATTCAAGGACAAGATACTTCTTTAATGAAGTAGTGACTTCTAAAATAAAGTCTTATATAGAAGTAGCTAAGCCTATAATCAGCAGTAAACGCGCTATGCAGCAGCTTAACATGAAAGCTTATACAGATAAGCTTACTAAGTTGTATAACAGGAATTTCCTTGAAACATATCTGGAAAACCAAATAGAAGCTACAAACCTGTCAAATGAGAACTTAAGTGTCATTATGATGGATATCGACCACTTCAAGAATGTAAACGACAAACATGGCCATACTGTTGGTGATGCTGTTTTAGTGGTATTTGCACAGGTCATACTACGATGTATTAGAAAGACGGACCTTGTAGCAAGATATGGTGGTGAAGAATTTATTGCCATCCTACCTGCTACCGATACAAAAACTGCCGTAGGAATAGCAGAACGTATTAGAGAAACTATTGCAACTGAGTCTATGCCCAAATTAAATGATACTGTAGTGCCAGGTATAACCTGTAGCCTTGGTGTTGCAACCTACCCTATTCATGCAAATACTAAGAACAATATTATAAAAGTTGCCGATATTGCCTTATACAAGGCAAAGCAGGGTGGAAGAAACCGGGTAGAAATATACAATACTGATTCAGATTTTAATATACTTATTAAGGAATAATGAGAATTATCTCGTTCACATTATTAATGTACAGGAATAAGGGTGGTATCAACACAACCCTTATTTTTTTATCCCAAAGTTATTTGAAAGCCCCTTAAATAATAATAGTCTGCACATATATATCAATAAATTTATCTTAATTCATTAATAAAAGCTATCTTGTATTTAATATAATAAGATAAAAATAAATGTTTATACTAGAATGGAAGATAAACTACAAGAAAAAGAGGTAGATAACATGATAAAAACAACAGCTAATCTTGATGAGGTCTATAAGATTGTAAATGCTGAACATGCAGACCCGTTTAATATCCTGGGTATTCACAGCTTGGATGACGAAAACTCCCTCGCAATCAGAACCTTTTTGCCGGGTGCCAAAGGGGTAAATGTAATTGAATCTGCCACTGATAACAGGTATGGAATGAACATTATTGACGATAGTGGGTTCTTTGAAGTTGTTATACACGACAGAAGTGACTTTTTCAAATACACACTTGAAGCTGTTTACGATAATGGTAATACCTTGATAACCAATGATCCGTATAGTTTTTTACCAGTTATCTCTGATTTTGATCTACAGCTATTTAATGAAGGCAACCACCATAGAATTTATGAGAAAATGGGTTGTCATCTGATGACAATAGATGGCGTTGTAGGTTCTTTCTTTTCCGTGTGGGCTCCATGTGCCAAACGTGTAAGCGTTGTAGGTAATTTTAATCAATGGGACGGGCGGAGCCATCCAATGAGGTTCCGTGGTCCTTCAGGAGTATGGGAACTATTTATACCCGGACTCGAGCAAGGAGAATTGTACAAATTTGAGATTAAAACGCCCCATAATGATTTATATATTAAAGCCGATCCGTATGCTTTCTACGCTGAGTTAAGACCTGCCACCGCATCTATCGTATATGATCTTGATAACTATACCTGGAATGACCAAAACTGGCTTCACGAACGTGATAATAGCAACTCCTTTGAAAAACCGATATCTATTTATGAAGTTCATCTTGGCTCATGGCAAAGAGAATCGGACGAAGAAAATGGATTCTATACATACAGGGAAATAGCTGACAGGCTTGTAGACTATGTAAAGTACATGGGTTATACCCATATTGAGTTGCTTCCTGTATCAGAACACCCTTTCGATGGCTCCTGGGGATATCAGATTACTGGATATTATGCTGCTACCAGTAGATATGGTGAACCAAAAGATTTTATGTATCTTGTAGATAAATGTCATCAAAATGGAATAGGCGTAATAATGGATTGGGTCCCTGCCCACTTTCCAAAAGACGGCCATGGACTTGCCAGATTCGATGGAACTGCTCTGTATGAGCACTACGATATGAAGCAGGGGGAACACCCTGATTGGGGAACACATATCTTTAATTTTGGAAGGCTGGAAGTAAAAAACTTTTTGATATCCAATGCCATGTTCTGGTTTGATAAATACCATATAGATGGTCTAAGAGTTGACGCAGTAGCATCTATGCTATACTTGGATTATGGTAAAAAAGAAGGTGAATGGGTACCCAACCGTTGGGGAGGAAAAGAAAACGTTGATGCTATAGAATTCATTCGCCATTTAAATACAGTAGTTTATAAGTACCATCCGGGTATTATGATGATTGCAGAAGAGTCCACTTCATGGGCACTTATAACAAAACCTCCATATGTAGGGGGCCTTGGCTTTAAATACAAATGGAATATGGGTTGGATGAATGATTTTCTGCGATACATGAGCATGGACTCAGTATTCCGTAAACATCATCAGAATTTATTAACTTTTTCCTCCATGTACTGCTGCACTGAAAACTTTATTCTAGTGCTTTCACATGATGAAGTTGTACATGGCAAATGCTCAATGCTAAGTAAAATGCCCGGTGATTACTGGCAAAAATTTGCAGGACTAAGGGCAAGCTACGGTTATCTATATGGTCACCCTGGAAAGAAGCTTCTATTTATGGGTGGTGAATTCGGTCAATTTATTGAGTGGAATTATAAGCAAAGCCTTGATTGGCACCTGCTTGATTATGATATGCATAAGAAAATGCAGGACTATGTACGCGATTTAAATAATCTTTATAAGAATGAACAAGCCTTACATGAAGTTGACTTCAGTTATGATGGCTTTGAATGGATTGATTGTAAAGATACAGAACATAGTATTATTTGCTTCATGCGGAAAGGCAAGGACTGGAGGGATTCTCTGATATTTGTCTGCAACTTCACTCCTGCAGCACATGAAAATTATCGGATAGGTGCACCTTTTGATACATTCTATGATGAAATATTTAACAGCGATTGGGAAAAGTATGGCGGAAGCAATGTAGGCAACTTTAACGGGATGCAAGCTGATAAGGAAGGCTGTCATGAAAAGCCTTATTCAATACGATTAAGAATTCCGCCTCTTTCAACAATAATTTTACGCCCAAGATTAAAATAGCAGCTTCCTTATTCGTATCAGTTAATCAAAAGCCCGAAAGCTTTTAGTCCTCTCAAGTAAAGGACATTAAAATTCATCAAATACAAATAAAGGTCGCCTTTATTCCAAGGTGACCTTTATTATATATATCTAATTTAATTAAGTTATTCAATCTTGTTATGAGGAACCAATATAATCCCTCACCACTCATTAATTACTTTTTTGAGCGTTAGATTTAGTCTTTTCATATTCATGTCTTTCGTTGTTATGGTAATTATCTTTATCTTGCATAGGCTTCTGCGTACTTTCTTCATCATTTACTTCTATTTTGCCATGTTCCTTTTCGTGGTATGGACTAAGTTCTTTAGTGTTGTTAATATCCTTCTCTTCTGTGTCCACTTTATCTTGACCTTTTTGTATTTCTTGCTTGCCTGTTACTTCTTGTTTTTGCCCTATTTGCGGCTTGCCTTGCATGCCTTTTTTGTTTTCTTTATTTATATTTTCTTTGTGCCCCACTTCTCCATTATATCCATTGTCTTTATTGCCTGGAGAATTTACTTTGTTTCCATCTTCTTTATCCTTCCAAGCACCTATATCGTCTTTTTTCCCTTTATTTTCATTTCCTTTTATTTTGCCCTCATTTTCTTCCTTCTTAGAGTTATCCGTATTCTTAAATAGTTTGTTGTTCTTATCCTTATTCTCCGGAACACCCTTTCTTGTTTCCTTTATAGAAGCAACAATATCTTTAACATCCTTATCCTTGTAGTCTTCTACTACTACATCAGGATTAACTTCCTTTAACTTTTCAATAAGTACCAATTTACCTGGCGAAATACCTAATTCTTTTGCGTCATCGCGCTTACTAAGAGTAATCTTCTCGGTAAGAACTTCAGATTTGATCTTATCCTGATCTAAAGTAACATTAGCAGCATTCTCCAACTCTTCTTGAATTTTTGATATCTTTTCACTATCCTTGCCAGAAACAGTTATCATTACAGCGTTCTGAGAACTTTCTCCTAAAAACCCTCCATCTACTGCCTTTTCAATAACGTCCTCAACAGCGTCATCTATTTTTACATTCTTATAGGATTTATCCTTTAATATATTTTTGCCATCATCATTAAGTCCTTTGACATCTAATACCCTATTAAAGATATTTAAAGAAAATTCCATGCTAGGATTAATATCAACATTTACATAGTTACAAGGTGTATTATAAGCATATGCCCCCACACTCACACCACAAACCAATACAAGAACAGCTGCAATTGAGGCAACTTTTGATAATGCCTTTATATTAAAGTTAACAACTTTCGACTCAATATCTATTTCATAACCTACAGCAAAATTACCTCTATTTTTAACTTTTAAAAACTCACCATTTTTATTGAGTACAATGGCATACTTGCCGTTTAATTCAACTACTATTCCCTTCATTATTTCACCCCCAACTTATGTAATCCTTGATAAATTCATAATCACCAGTACAAATTATTAATACCGCTAATATATATTTTCGTCCCCTATCTATCTTTTTTCGGGGTATCTTAAGAGTTTTTTCGATTTCAATAATAGGTAAAGTCTTCTTGTTTCTTATCTGCCTTAATAAATCTTGATCCGAAATCAAAAACTTTACAATATCCGAGTATATCCGCCTGGTCTTTGCATGCTTTGGAGAAACTTCAGACAACTCAAAAAATGATATTCCCCAATCTTCTAACTCCTTTTTTAACTGTTCAATCTCAAGCCTTCTGTATTCGCTGATTTCTTCTTTTGAGTACTCATCAAGTGCCTTGCCGACAGTGAGGTCGCGCTCTTCCTCTTCTTCTTCATTGTAGTACTCGTTCAGAAAAACCGTTTTACTGTGCTTCTTCTCCTTACGATAGTAATCAATTATTCTCCTTTTTATAACATTCTGTGCAAAAGAAAGAAAATTTCCCCTTGAACTGTCAAATGATTTTATTGCCTCTGCAAAAGCTATTAGAGCAATACTCAATTCATCATCTTGTCCATAAACAACATAATGCCCTATAGCCTTTTCAACGCATGAAGCAATAAAAGGCTTATACTCTTCAATAAATTCGTTGATCTTATATTCATCATTCTTGATACTTTCAACTCTCTCATTGATAGTAACTGAATGCATCCCCTGCCTCCACCAATATTTAATATTTTTTACAGTCATAATAACATTATAGCATAATACTTCGAACATATAAAACGGAGTTTACATAATATTTTTCCAACGCTCATCTTTTTAGATAAATATGTCATTAATAAAAAATGAACGTGCAATTATACTAATGTTGTTCCCGGCGCAAAATGCGAAAGTCATAAAGCACGCTGCTTTACATATTAAAACGTGTATGTTATAATTACCCAATGTGAGATTTTTAATTATTAAAAAGGAGAATGATACATCGTTTTATATGGATGTATTTTTGTGTTATGGAAAAAGAAAAGAATTCAAAGAATACTCTGCTAGTCATGTTAAAAGGGTTTATCATAGGTTCATCAATGAGTGTTCCGGGAGTGAGCGGCGGAACTATGGCCATTCTATTAGGCATTTATGATAAACTTATAGGTTCTATAAGCCGTTTCACAAAAGATTTAAAGGGAAATATCATATTTCTCACAAAATTCTGTATAGGTGCAGGAATAGGTATTATTTCACTTTCTAAGTTAATTAAATGGTTGTTGGAAGTTGTTCCTTTACCTGTCTCATTTTTCTTTCTAGGCGCTGTAATCGGCGGTGTTCCTGCTTTATATAAGAAAACGAAGACTAAGGATTCCGGATTAAGACTTTCCTCTGTAATTTATTTCCTTATAGGATTAGCTATAGTAATTTCAATTGGCTTTATTCCAACAGGAACAATTAGTGTTACATCAGGTTCAGGAATTGGGCATTACCTGATGTTATTAGTTACAGGAATTATTATTGCATTGGCATTAGTACTTCCGGGTATAAGCACATCACATATGTTACTGGTTCTTGGCATGTATGATGCAATGCTTGCAGCTATCAGCGATTTAAATATTGTTTACTTAGGAATATTAGGAGTTGTAACTGTGATCGGAATTTTCTTAACTACAAGGCCTATTGAGTGGACAATGAATAAGTTCCCACGCCAGACATACTGTGTTATCATTGGTTTTGTTTTAGGATCTACCTGGGAGATATTCCGTGACAAAATCATCCCTGCAATTCCAGCCAACGCAAATTTTTCATGGTGGATTACATCAGTAATTATATCCATTATTACCTTTGTTCTTGGAATTAGTGCAATCATAGCATTATCTAAATTTTCTAATGATTAATATTATGATATATTTATAAATAACATAACGAAAAAGAGTGCTTGATTAATCAATCAGGCACTCTTTTTATAAAAGCCTTACTCAATTTTTATCTCAAATCTGTCAAACTTTACACTATCAATAAACTGGTCTTTTGTAAAAGAAGTTCTGCGATATCTCGCAAACTCAGTAGTATTTCTTTTAAGCCATAAAGGTACAGAAATATCTAGCTCTCTGCATAGAGTTATTAAGCTTTCTTCCAACAAATCCCTAAAAGGAACATTACTACTATCATTGTCAACTACTTTTTCACTGATAATTCTAGTACCATTTATTAGTTTTCCGATTATTTTCAAATTAATCTTCCTTCTTCTACAATTAGTTTAATTTCGCTGCTTCCTTATCTTTTAAAAGTTTATATTCTATTGAATCTATCAGGGCATACCAGCTTGCTTCAATTATGTCGGTAGAAACACCTATTGTTGTCCATATTCCTTCAGAGTCAGTTGATTCAATTAATACTCTAACCTTTGCAGCTGTTGCAGATTTTGAATCTAAAACCCTAACTTTATAGTCTGTAAGTTTCATATCCATAACTTGAGGGTAAAACCTTTCCAGTGCTTTTCTTAGCGCCTTGTCTAGAGCATTGACAGGACCATCACCTTCATCGGCTGTAATTTCTTCCTGGTCTCCCACTTTAATCTTAATCATTGCAGAAGAATTAGCAGTTGTAATCGATGGTTCATTTACGACAACCTTGAATTCACTAAGCTCAAAGAACGATTCGTACCTTCCCAGTACTTTCCTTATTATTAACTCGAAGGAGCCTTCTGCGCCTTCATATTGGTAACCCTTGAATTCCATTTCCTTCAACTTCTCAAGAATTAATTTGGTTTCAGGTGAATCCTTAGTGATAGTACTATCAATATGGTTAATTAAATTCAATACAGCACTTCTTCCAGCAACTTCAGACATCAGAAATACTCTTTCATTTCCAACCAATTCAGGACTTACATGCTCATATGCAGTAGTATTCTTATTGACAGCATCAGCATGCATTCCTGCTTTGTGAGCAAAGGAATTCCTTCCCACATAAGGAGCTCTATCATCATGTATTACATTCGCCACCTCACTTGCAAATCTAGCAATAGCAGTAAGGTGTAACATATTCTCTTCCGGAATACACAAGTATCCCAATTTCAACTGCAGGTTTGGTATAATACTACATATATTGGCATTACCGCTTCTTTCTCCAAATCCGTTTAGTGTTCCCTGTACCTGTACCGCTCCTGCCTGAACTGCCATAATCGAATTGGCTACAGCCATACCCGTATCATTATGACAGTGTATACCAACATCTACTTTAAACTCATTTACAACTTTTAGAGTCATATCATAGACCTCATTTGGGAAACAACCTCCATTGGTATCACAGAGGCAAATACTGTCTGCTCCTGCATCTATGGCTGCCTTTAGCGATTTCATTGCATATTCTGGGTTTGCTTTATATCCATCAAAAAAATGCTCTGCATCAAATACGACTTCTTTATTTTTACTCTTAAAAAATAATATTGTTTCGTAAATCATCTTAAGATTTTCATCAAGAGTAGTCTTTAATATATCCGTCACATGAAAGTCCCAACTCTTTCCGAATATTGCAACTGCAGGAGTATCTGCTATCAGCAGTGAATTGACATTGGCATCATCCTCAACAGATATATTAACCCGCCTAGTGCTTCCAAAAGCTATAACTTTTGCATTTCTGAAATTCATGCTTTTTATTCGTTCAAAAAATTCCAGATCTTTAGGGTTTGAGCCGGGATTTCCTGCTTCTATATAGCTTACACCAAGTCTATCCAGTTTATCAACAAGCTTAATTTTGTCTTCAACACTAAAGGAAATGCCTTGTGCTTGTGCTCCATCCCTTAACGTTGAATCATAAATTTGTATTTTTTTCATAGCTGCACCTCTCCTAATCAAACCCATTTAATCTAGCCTTCACTGGCTAATTCACCTATTTCACTTATTGCTCTATTTATGGCATTCAAGTATGCCCTTACTCCTGACTCAATAATATCCGTACTTACTCCTCTTCCTACAAAGAGCTTGCCATCTTTTGATATTCTGACAGTAACCTCACCAAGTGCATCTTTTCCTTCAGTTACAGCCTTCAAACTATAATCTTCAAGGGTGAAGCTTATCCCAACAGCTCTTTCTATTGCATTAAATGCTGCGTCAACAGGCCCATCACCGGTAGCTGCTTCAGTTATTATGTTATCATTCCTCTTAAGGCTTATTGTTGAGGTTGCAACGCTTTTGTTTCCACTGGTTATCTGGTAACTTTCCAGTTCAAATATCTCAGGAACCTCAGAAACCTTCTCTTCAACAAGTGCCTCAATATCCCTATCAAGAACTACTTTTTTCTTATCTGCCAGACTCTTAAACTTTTCAAAGGCTTGCTGTATTCCCTCTGGAGTAAGCGTTGTATAACCCATTTCCTTTAATCTTTCTTCAAAGGCATGTCGACCAGAAAGTTTACCTAACACCATCCTGTTTTGCCCTAAACCTATAGATTCTGGCCTCATTATCTCATAAGTACTCTTTTCCGACAATACCCCATGCTGGTGAATTCCCGATTCATGTGCAAAAGCATTTGCACCTACAATTGCTTTATTGGGCTGAACAGTTATACCTGTAAGACTGCTCACCAATTTACTTGATCTATATATTTGTGTTGTATCAATCTTATGTTCAATTTTATAGAAATCTTTTCTGGTGTCAATACCCATTATTATTTCTTCTACCGAAGCATTTCCAGCTCGCTCACCCAAACCGTTTATGGTACACTCAACCTGCGTAGCACCATTTAAAACTGCTGCAAGCGAATTTGCAACCGCCAAACCCAAATCGTTGTGGCAATGTACACTTATTTCAGCTTTATCAATATTGCTTACATTTTCCATAATTGACTTGATCATATTTCCATACTCGGTTGGTGTAGTATATCCTACAGTATCAGGTATATTAACTACCGTTGCACCTGCTTTTATTACTTCTTCAACTATTTTTATCAAAAATTCCAATCTTGTTCTACTGGCATCTTCTGCCGAAAACTCTACGTCAGAGCAGTACTTCTTAGAATATTTGACCATAGCAACTGCTCTTTCCAATACTTCTTCTTCTGTCATCTTCAATTTATATTTTAAATGAATATCTGATGTAGCAATAAAGGTATGAATCCTAGGGCTTTGAGCTTCTTTAACAGCCTCCCATGCCCTGTCTATATCCTTCTCAACAGCCCTGCAAAGGCTTGCAATTGTAACATTTTTTATATTCTCAGAAACAGCCTTTACCGCTTCAAAGTCGCCTGGTGAAGCAATTGCAAAACCGGCCTCAATAACATCTACACCAAGCTTTTCCAGCTGTCTTGCAATTTCAAGCTTTTCTTGAATGTTTAAATTGACCCCTGGAGTTTGTTCTCCATCCCTCAATGTGGTATCAAATATCTTAATTCTCTTAGGCATAACATTTACCTCCTATTTCCTAAATCATTCTCCTAAATCATTCTCATATTTATAAATATTTATCTCTATATAATATTTTGCAAATTCCTCAAATAGGTGGTTGGAAAAATGGGACACCCCATCTTTTCCATAACCCTATACCTATTACATGAATTATTCATTCATGGATTTCAACTTTTGTATATCATTATTTCTTAAGCCAGCTCATCATTTTTCTAAGTTCTGCTCCAACTTTTTCTACCTGATGTGCAGCTTCATTACTTCTCATTGCGAGGAAGTTAGATCTTCCACCGGATTTGTTTTCTGTAATCCAGTTTGATGCAAATTTACCATCTTGGATTTCCTGTAATACCTTTTTCATTTCTTTTCTTGTTTCATCAGTTATAACTCTTCTGCCTGTAACATAGTCACCGTATTCAGCGGTATCACTTATTGAGTATCTCATATATGAGAATCCACCCTGATTTATAAGGTCAACTATAAGCTTCATTTCATGTACACACTCAAAGTATGCAATTTCAGGCTGATATCCTGCATTTACAAGTGTCTCAAATCCAGCCTTCATGAGTTCTGTAACTCCTCCACAGAGAACTGCCTGTTCACCGAAAAGGTCTGTTTCAGTTTCCTCTTTGAATGTAGTTTCAAGAATTCCAGCTCTTCCAGCACCTATTCCAGCTGCATATGCAAGAGCGTATTCTTTTGCTTTTCCTGTTTCATTCTGATGAATTGCAATAAGTGAAGGTACTCCTCTGCCTTCTTTATACTGGCTTCTAACTGTGTGACCTGGTCCTTTTGGTGCAACCATTACAACGTCAACACCCTTAGGTGCAACTATCTGATTGAAATGAATGTTAAAACCGTGAGCAAACATTAATACATTTCCTTCTTTTAAGTTTGCTTTTATGCTTTGATCATATATGTCCTTCTGAACCTGATCAGGAGCCAATATCATTATCAAGTCTCCCATTTTTGCAGCCTCTTCAGTATCAACAACTTTCAAACCATCAGCAACTACCTGCTGTCTTTTTTCGGAAGTAGGCTGAAGACCTATTACTACATTTACTCCACTATCATTCAAATTTTGTGCATGGGCATGACCCTGGCTTCCATAACCAATAATTGCTACTGTCTTCCCCCTCAATAATCCTAAATCACAATCACTGTCATAATACATTTTAGCCATTTAAAAATCACTCCTTATCATTATTTTTGGCTTTTATATATCTATTACCTCTTTCGATGGCAATTGTACCCGTTCTTACAATTTCTTTTATTCCAAATTGTTTGAGCATATCCTCAAGGGCTGCAACTTTTTCTGTACCCCCAGAAATTTCAATAGTCAAGGTATTTTTTGATACGTCAACTATTTTTGCTCTGAATATTTCGACAATCTGGATAATCTCAGCTCTTGTAGACGCATCTGCACTTACCTTGATTAGAGCAAGTTCTCTGCTTACCGACTCCGATTTTGCAAGCTGTTTGATCTTTATTATGTCAATAAGCTTATTAAGCTGTTTGCTCACCTGTTCTACAACATATTCATCCCCGTCTACCACTATAGTTATCCTTGATACTTCAGGATCCTCAGTAACACCAACAGCTAAGCTGTCAATATTAAAACCTCTTCTACTGAAGAGACCAGCTACCCTTGATAAAACGCCGGGATGATTTTCTACCAGTACCGATAAAGTATGTTTAGGCATCTCTTTACCTCCCTTTATATATAAAAATAAAATTCAATTACCTTAAAGTGTAGACTCTTCGGGATCTACCAAGCACTCAAGCAGATATGGCTTGTCGTCCTTCAGCATTTTTTCCAGAGCCTTTTTTACATCTTTGTTGTTTGTAATCCTTTCACCCTCAAACCCATAAGCTTTGAATATAGCCAGAAAGTCTGGATTTTCATCCAGAAAAACCTGTGTATAACGGCTGCAATGCCTTATCTTTTGAAGTTCCCTTACCATACCGAGCCTGTAGTTATTAAAAAGCAATACCTTAACCCCTATTTTACTTTGCTTCATTGTTCCAAGCTCCTGCATGGACATCTGAAAACTACCGTCACCACCAATACAAATAACTTTAGAATCAGGACAAGCAGTCTTTGCACCCACGGCAGCAGGTAATCCATATCCCATAGTCCCCATACCACCAGATGTTATAAAGTTTCCAGGTCTTCTAACACCAAAGTAATTTGCAACCCATATCTGGTTCTGACCAACCTCAGTCGTCACAATAGTATCGTTATCAACTATTTTTGATAAGACAGATAAGAGGTATTTAGGATTTACATAATTTGAGCCAACATTAGAATCAATTTTCAGAGCATGTTCATGTTTCTTCCTTTTTAGCTCCTCTACCCACTCGTCTACTTCTCCCTTATGTGCAACCTCATTAAGCTCTTTTAGTATTTGTTTCAAGTCCCCAACTACAGGTATGGATACTTCTATATTCTTTCCTATCTCCGCGGGATCTATATCAATATGAACAATTTTAGCCTTTTTTGCAATCTGGTTTGGCTTGCTCATTGCCCGGTCGCCAACTCTTGCACCTAGAATAATCAACAGGTCGGCATTATTTATTGCATAGTTTGCAGTGTAAACACCATGGGAACCAAGCATCCCCAAATTCAGTTCATGTACAGAAGGCAGAACCCCTATACCCATAAGTGTTGGAGTAACAGGTATACTGCACTTCTCCACCAATTCCAAAAGTTCATCCGCAGCTCCCGATCTTAATAATCCTCCACCAGCACAGATTACAGGCTTCTTTGCTTTTTTTATTGCATCAGCTATTTTTTTAATCTGAAGTGAATGACCTTTTATATTTGGTTTATATCCTCTAATATCAACATTTTTAGGATATTCAAACTTAATTTCATCATTCTGTATATCTACAGGTATGTCTATAAGCACAGGACCAGGCCTTCCTGTAGAAGCTATATAAAATGCTTCCTTAATTATCCTGGGTAAATCCTTTGCAGCTTTTACAAGGTAGCTATGCTTGACAAACGGCGCTGCAGCACCAGTTATATCTGCTTCCTGAAATACATCACGCCCAATCAAATCAGAAGATACCTGTCCTGTAATTGCAACTACAGGAATTGAATCCATATATGCAGTAGCAATACCGGTAATAATGTTTGTTGCTCCAGGGCCTGAAGTAACGACACATACTCCCACTCCACCGGATGCACGGGCATATCCGCTTGCTGCATGAGCCGCTCCCTGTTCATGTCTGGTCAATATATGACGTACCTTTGAGTCAATCAAAGCATCATAAAACGGGCATATAGCAGCTCCGGGGTAACCGAATATAACTTCTACCCCTTCCAATTCCAAAGCCTTTACAATCGCTTGTGCTCCTGTCATCTTCATCTAAATACCCCCTTTGCTTTATATTTCAGTCATAAACATGCCTTAAAATTCAAAAACCCCTCGACTCTGCAAACTAAATTTGCAGGGACGAAGGGTATAAAATCCTACGTGGTACCACCCTGATTTTGCATACATATAAAGTATGCTCTCAGGTGCATATAAATAATATGCACAGACTGTAACGTAGTCAACGTCATTGCTTACTTACACTTCGGCAATAAAGCTCCGGAACGAGTTATTCATGCAAATCATGCGCTGATTCTCACCAACCATCAGCTCTCTTGTAGCAATCATGTGCATCTTTATTTCCATCACAGCTTTTACTTCTTAATGTATAGTTGATAAATATTTTACCATCATACTTAAGTGTTGTCAATACTTTTTTTAATATGAATTGCCTACTATAAATTGCAAGTTAAAGTGACGGTAAAATTTTGGTAAACTTGTATAATGCAAACTATTGGCACTATTGTTCGGGATGTCAAGGGCG
>NZ_JH556653.1:2093055-2093824 GCF_000179595.2 Acetivibrio cellulolyticus CD2
TAAACATGCCTTAAAATTCAAAAACCCCTCGACTCTGCAAACTAAATTTGCAGGGACGAAGGGTATAAAATCCTACGTGGTACCACCCTGATTTTGCATACATATAAAGTATGCTCTCAGGTGCATATAAATAATATGCACAGACTGTAACGTAGTCAACGTCATTGCTTACTTACACTTCGGCAATAAAGCTCCGGAACGAGTTATTCATGCAAATCATGCGCTGATTCTCACCAACCATCAGCTCTCTTGTAGCAATCATGTGCATCTTTATTTCCATCACAGCTTTTACTTCTTAATGTATAGTTGATAAATATTTTACCATCATACTTAAGTGTTGTCAATACTTTTTTTAATATGAATTGCCTACTATAAATTGCAAGTTAAAGTGACGGTAAAATTTTGGTAAACTTGTATAATGCAAACTATTGGCACTATTGTTCGGGATGTCAAGGGCGAGCATAGCTCGTTCATCGTAGGCAAAGCCGGAGACCCTTTACATCCATTGCACTATCATCCTTTTGTTCCCGGTCTGTTATGACAGACCGGCTGCCTTCTGGCGAGGACAGGGCTTGGGACAGAGTCCCAAGGTTTTAACTTGCAGCCATATCAATTGCAGACTTATATGCTAATATTCGTCTTGGATAGTTATTTATCCATGTTTCTATCCATTTTATCGTCTTTTTACTTATTCTCCCTATATCTGTTCCTTTTGGTATAAATCGGCGTATTAGCTTGTTTGTATTTTCGTTTGTGCCTCTTTCCCAGG
>NZ_JH556653.1:2093924-2126919 GCF_000179595.2 Acetivibrio cellulolyticus CD2
CAGAATTATACCACAGATATTTTGCCTTGTAAATATTTTTTTACTTTTTTATAAAATTTTATAAATTGCAAGTTAAAGTGACGGTAAAATTTTGGTAAACTTGTATAATGCAAACTATTGGCACTATTGTTCGGGATGTCAAGGGCGAGCATAGCTCGTTCATCGTAGGCAAAGCCGGAGACCCTTTACATCCATTGCACTATCATCCTTTTGTTCCCGGTCTGTTATGACAGACCGGCTGCCTTCTGGCGAGGACAGGGCTTGGGACAGAGTCCCAAGGTTTTAACTTGCAGCCATATCAATTGCAGACTTATATGCTAATATTCGTCTTGGATAGTTATTTATCCATGTTTCTATCCATTTTATCGTCTTTTTACTTATTCTCCCTATATCTGTTCCTTTTGGTATAAATCGGCGTATTAGCTTGTTTGTATTTTCGTTTGTGCCTCTTTCCCAGGAGCTATATGGATGTGCATAATATAGTTTCACCCTTTTATCTTTTCCAGCCCTCACAGACCGTTCTATGCCTTCATAATCAAGAAATTCACTACCATTATCCACTGTTATTGTTTTGAATTTATCCTTAAATGATTTACCATATTTCTTCTCCAAACAATCTAGTGCTGCTACTACTGATTCTTGTGTCTTTGATGGCATTTTGATTATTATTTCCTCGCGTATACTTCTCTCACTTAAAACCAGTAATACTGCACCTTTCCCTTCACGTTTTCCAACAACACAGTCCATTTCCCAATGTCCATATTCCTCGCGCTTATCAATCTCTGTAGGCCTTTCTTCAATGCTTGTTCCTTTAAGATTTTTATGCGGTATCTTTATTTTCTTATAGTCTCTCTTTTTGCCAGCTTTTTTCACTGGAAGATCTATATTTGTAAGGTTTAAGAACACATCTCCTCGATCTATATAGTTATATACTGTCTTTGTACATATTTGGGTCTCAAACTCTAAGCCTTTCGCTTCTATCTCTCCTATCACTGCATCTGGGGAATACTTTTCTTTTACAATCTTTTTTTCTATGTGTTTGACTAATTTGTGGTCTTTACCTATCTTTAATCCAGGTCCTTTGTTCCTTGCATTCTCATAATATATTCGTTGCCCTACATCTGCACAATATTCTTCTCTGTAAGTCAAATCAGAGTTCACAAGCTTTATCTTTCCCCTCGATATTTCTCTTTCTATTGTTCTGATACCTCTTTGCATGCGCTGTGCTATTTCATAAGGTTTTAATCCCTCTTTTAACAATATTTCAATACTATATCTTTCTCTTGCTTTTAGGTGTTTATATTTTTTTGTTTTTGCGGTATTATTAATCTGGCTCATGGTTTTCTCCTTTGTTTGTTTTTCGTGGTTGCTAAACATTATACAATGGATTTTACCATGAGTCTCAATTTTTTGCTTCTTCCGTCACTTTATTTTACAACTTACCATATGAATTGCCTACTATAAATTGCCTACAAAAGCATACCCCTTAAAAATTCCAGTGTATAAAAGCCCAAAAGTAAGATAGATGTATACGTTACCACCATATCCAACCACTTTCTTTTTGTAAAAACTGAAATTCCAATATAAATGGGTACTAATGACGAAATATATCTTGATCCACTCAATAACCATGAGGGTGAAAAAGAGACAATCATGAATAATAACATATATACACTATAGGAAAGACGCATTCTCCCTATTGAATAAAAAATCAAAAAAACCACCAATAAAAATGAAATAATGCAAGGTATCCAATATGTCACCCTAAATATATCCTCAGGATTTATTGCTGATTCAGCGATACGCTTTAAGTTATTAAACATATTTCCGAATTCGTTTTCCCAACCTTCTTTCTGGTATACCAGAAACTTGTTCCAACTTCCATAGATTACTTTATTTATCGACAAGTATACAAAAAACCCCAAAGGAATCAAAAAAACATATATCCCCTTGGAAATAAAGTCTTTCAATATATTCATGAACTTCCGGTCTCGAAGCTTTTGATATACCCGATTTGAAATAATATACTCCAAAACTGCAGGAGCAAACAGAATAATACCCTGATTCTTTGTAAGTGCTGCAAAAAATCCGCATAAACCCGCTGCAAACCATTTCTCTTTTCTGAGATAGTACAAAGTCATAATTGACAATGCAATAAAAATACTTTCAGTATAGGCAATACCAAAGAAAACTGACATGGGATAAATCAACAAGTATTTTATAGATCTCATAGCGGTACTATTATCAAAATCTATCTGTACAAGCTTGTACAAATAATAACATCCTACACCTAACGACAAATCAGAAACAATAACACTTGCAAGCAAACTATTTTTAACTATCTTTGACAAAATACTTACTAAAAGCGGATAAAGCGGATAAAAAACTATCAGTCTAGCATTTTCCCCTGTGCTGTTATAACCATTTTGGGCTATATTCAGATAGTGAAGTGAATCCCATTTGTTCCACAAAGAATCAAAACATTCTACAAAACCAGAATGCTGATTTAGAGTTTGTACTGCATAAAGATAACCAATAAAATACAATACCAATCTTGAAGCAATTGCAACCATTAGTATATTTATTAAAACCTTTGGATGGTTTTTCTTTATTCTTTTATCCTGATAAATCTCTACTCCTAACAAATCCTTAATGAACACTCCTAACAACATAATGCCTATAGCTGTTACCGACAAAATACTTAGTGTTCTAATAAGTTCCGGTACTAAAGGTTCCTCATTTCTAAAGAAGATACTATATAAAAATGTTGCAGCAACTGTTATAATTCCACTTACATATGTAAGTCGTATTTTTGCTGATGAACACTCTTTATTCTTAACAAATAAAATAAAAGTCGTAAGAAAAATATTAATAATTAAAAACAAAATATAGAGCACAAATTCCACTTTTTTACCCCCCTAGCCAATTGATTTAACAGTACTTAACTGGTTGTATATGGCTAAGCTCTAATTTCATTTTATTATACTTTATTGGTTTTTTCAACAAATTTTGCCTTTTACAATGAACTTTGCTTCTTTATCCAGATTTATCAACTAATACTTAACAGGAAGGGTTTTAAACTCTGAAAACATATCTAGAATACCGCAAAAAAGATACTGAACTTTAGATAAGAAATTTTAGAATTCTGATTATAATATATGTTCCTTACTTTTTATAATCCATAAAACAACTAATACTGAACTTTATCTTCTCTGGCTTTCCATTCATCGAAGGCCTCAAGACACAATTCCCTGTCCTTCTGCTCAAATTCAACTTTTTTACGTTCTGCCTTTCCCTTGATTACATCATAAATATATTTGTCATCAAATCCTATCGAAGCAGCATCCTCCCTTGTACAACCATAAAAAACCTTTTCAATTTTAGCCCAATGAATTGCTGAAAAACACATGGGGCAAGGTTCACATGAAGTATATAGCTCACAATCCGAGAGATCAAATCTTTCCAACATTTTTGCTGCACTTCTAATGGCAATCATTTCGGCATGGTCAGTAGGGTCATTATTCTTTATGACCTCGTTATGTGCCCGTGCAATTATCATGTTGTCCTTTACAATAACTGCCCCAAACGGACCTCCATGCCCACTTTTTACACCTTCGACCGCTTCTTGAGCAGCCACTTTCATAAAATCACTGTTTTTTCTCATAATTTTATCCTTTATTTGTGAGTAGTATATTATATATTACCATATTTTTAAACAAAGTACCACCCTTCGCTTTTGACTCTCACATCGTTCGAAAGGGGCGGAATAGTATACCTTTTTGGTCACTTGAAAAAGTGCCAAAAGGGTTTTTGTTTTGTGTGCACAAATGTATAAAATTTGTATCTTGGTTATCTATATTTGTAACTTGGTTTTATTGATATTGATTTGGACACTGCAAAACGCTATTATTGAATTGCGAGGTGAAAACGCTTGAAACTAACGTTAGTCCAAAGGAAACAGGAAGATATTGAAGTTGAAATAAGATATAGGGAAATGAATTCTTATGTTGAAGAGCTTGTCAAAAAAATTGAGAGCTTCAATCATACAATATTCGGGGATGACAATGGCAGGCAGTACAAAATAAATGTTTGTGACATTTATTACATAGAAAGTGTAGATAAAAAAACATTTATTTATACAAAAGAACAGGTATTCCGTTCGGAATTAAAGCTTTATCAGTTGTTCAATGAATTGGCTGATTATGATTTTGTGCAAATCAACAAAGCATGCATTTTAAATATAAATGTTCTGGAAAGTTTGCAGCCATTGGTAAACAGCCGGATTGAAGCAAAACTGTCAAACGGGGAACGTCTTAATGTTTCAAGAACTTATATCCCGGATATAAAGAAAGCATTAACAGTAGAAAGGAACACATCAAAATGAAAGCGTTTATAAAACAATGTCTGATAACTTTCAGTCTTATAATAATTGCGGTATATCTTGTCTTTGGATTCATAAACTGGTGTTGGAACGATTTCAATTTTGCAATGCAAGTTCTCGTAACGACTGTAGTAATTTACCTTGGAAGATTTGTATCCGACAAATTTAAAAGTAGTTATCACATATTCGAAATATTGGTAGAATTTGCAATGGTGCTGACAGTTGTACTGACTTTCGGATGGATTTTTAAATGGTACCAATTATCTTACGCATGGATAATAGTTTTGATAGTCGTTATGGTATACACTGCAAGCTACATTCTTGATATTGCAAGAACCAAAAAAAACGTAGATTTCATCAATAAACAGATCATGGTAAGAAAAGAGAGAATAGCACAGCACATTGGTACACAAGATAGTAGGTTAGATCAGGAGGATAATCAATGATTACGGTTTTTAAAGCATTGACCAAAAGCCTTTTTGATAAAAAGCTCAGGCTCTTTTTGGTCATTTTTTCTATTGCAGCTTCTGCAGCATTAATTTATGCAAATGAATGTTTTTCTCAAATTTGTACACAGAAGTTTTATGAAGCGGATGTTCGGTGGGGTGGAAATTCCGATATCTACATAGAGGGCAAGGAAACCGTTGGTGCTAAAGAGTGGATTGACCTCAAAGAGTTATCCGGGTATAAAGACAAGTTTAAATATGAATTCCATTTTGTAGAAGGTAAAGCACTTTACGCTCCCAGCATTGAAGAAATGCATTATTTCTCAATTATAGGAGTGGATATTGAAAAGTTTAATACCCATAATCCTGTAAGCTTAAGTGATGGAAGTTTTCAAAATTGGGATGGGTTTAAAATTATCCTTGGTGAAACTTACGCTAAAAAGTACAACCTTAAAGTTAATGATGTTATGAAGCTCGAACTCAACGGAAGCCAATATGATTTTAAAGTTGCAGGTATAAGCGAAGCTAAAGGATTATTCCTAAGGGAACTTGCAGATGGTGGATTTATACTGGCACCTAAGAATACCATATCAGATATATTTAAAGGTGACACCAATCTGGTGTTTATAAAACTAAAAGACAGCACTCAGAAAGAAGCTGTAAAAGAAGCGCTGACAGAGGAACTTGATGAATACAAGGTAGAATATGCTATAGACGATGCCTTAATTGAAGCAGAAACATTGAACTATGTACTTCCATTCATAATCTCAGCGATTGCCGTTATTTTTATGAGTATCTTCATAATATTTACTGCATTTAATCTGATTACTATAGAACGTATACCAATGATTGGAACCTTAAGAAGTATTGGCTTAAGCAGAAAAAAGATCAATAGGATGCTTGTTGGAGAAAGTGCATTTCTAGGAGTCTTAGGTGGATTTATAGGATGTCTTCTTGGAATAGTTGTGTTGGAATTTATTCAAATAAATTATTTCAGAGGAGAAAAACCTGTACTAAATGCCAATATACTATTGGGTGCAAAGCAGATTATTATGGCGATTGGAGCTTCAGTTATCATAGCAGTCTTCAGCGCAATCATACCAATCCTTAGAATAACAAGAACTCCAATTAAAAACATAATTTTAAATGATATACATAAAAAGCAAGGAAAGAAAAACAGACTATGGATTATTGGATTTATTCTAATGTCATTGGCTGCTATTGTGCCGTACTTTTTAGAAAGTAGTCTATCCGGAATGATTGCAGGTTGTGTTCTTGCAACAGGTGCTCTGGTCGGATTAGTTCCTCTGATACCCTTTTTAACATATCATTTATCAAGGTTTATTGGAAAAATTCCGTTTCTACGCTATGACATTATCTTAGGTATAAGGAATATTCGTGACAACAAGAACCTTCTCAATAATATACAGTTATTTTCGGTATCCATTGCAATCGTTGCTTTTATGGCATCAATCTTCAATACAATGGGTTCAGACTTGATCAAGGCTTATAAAGAGGATATGAAGTACGATATTCGTGTTATCCTGAGGCATACTGATGACCAAACCGTAAAGCTTATGTCTGATATAGAGGGTGTAGAGGCTTGCAATGGAGACTATTTTACCGATGCCGGTATAGCTAATTATCAAACCTTTATTAATATACTTTATGGAATTAATGATGAGAGCTTCTTTGAATATGAAACCGCAGGTCAGCTCGATAAAAACAGAGATGCAATAAAAAACCTTAATAGTGGAAAAAACATCATCACAACAAATGTGCTAAAAAGTAAATTAGGCTTGCAGACAGGTGACAATCTGGTAATAAAATTTGGAAGCAAGGAGGTTACATATAAAATTACCGGCTTTGTTGACACTAATGCGGGAATCGGACATGTAGGTTATATTTCTTCTGAAAACTTCAGAAAAGACCTTGAAATATCTGATTATAGTGAAATTCTTGTAAAAGCAAAAGGAGATCCTGATACTGTAAAAAGCAATATAAAAAGAGCATTAAACAAAGACGTAATACGTATTGAAACCAAAGAAGAAATGGCAGAAGCCAATTCAGACAAGGTGATGGGCGTTTTCAACGCAATAAGCTGCTACAGCTATATTGCCTTAATTATCGGTATAATTGGTATTGTTAATAATCTGATCGTCAGCTTGATTCAGCGAAAAAGGAGTTTTGCAATGTATCGCTGTATTGGTATGAGCAAGAAAAGCCTGAACAAAATGCTGATAACGGAAGCAGTTGTTGTTGGAGTATATGGAATATGTTTCGGATTGACATGTGCAATAATTCTTTCAACAGTTATTCCTTTAATTGTTAGCATTTTTTGGGGGGCGGTAACAACCCAACTTGCTATAAAGGAAATGGCAATTATGGGATTAGCAGGGATTACTGCTATGTTTGCAATAGCTTTAGTACCTGTAATTAAAAGCAATAAGTTTAGTATACTTGAAAGCATTAAATATGAGTAAAGGGGATTTCCAAACCATGAATAAAATTATTGAGCTCAAAGGTGTAAGTAAATCTTTTGAATTGGCAAACACTAAGGTTAAAGTTTTGGAAAATATAAATCTTGAAATTGAAGAAGGTGAGTTTATATCCATAATGGGACCGTCGGGGTCAGGGAAAAGCACACTATTGTATCTGATTGGTGGACTGGATAAGGCAAGCGAAGGAGCAATCCTTGTGAACGGAGTTGAAATGAGGAAACTAAGTGATAATCTTGAAAGTAAAATCAGAAGAAATGATATGGGTTTTATCTTTCAGGCATATAACCTCATTGACAATTTGACTTTAGAGGAGAATATTCTTTTGCCAGCTCTGCTGGAAGGAAAAAAGAAAAAAGCTGTACTCAGAAAGGCTGAGGAATTAATGGATATCGTAGGAATATTACATAGAAGAAACCATACTCCAAAAGAACTTTCCGGTGGAGAGCAGCAAAGAACAGCCATTGCCCGAGCACTGATTAATGACCCTGATATTTTGTTTGCCGATGAGCCGATAGGCAATCTTGACAGCAAGAGCGGCACGGAAGTTCTGGAACTTTTAGGAAAGATCAATAAAGAAAGAGGAATTACAATTCTAATGGTAACTCATTCTGAGGAATCGACCAGGTATGGAAATAGAATAATAAGGCTGAAAGATGGAAGAATTATAGCATAAGGATTTTATGCCGTAATTCTTTTATAACTCAACCTTCCTGCAAAGCCCTATACAACAGAAACACAACAAAATACTCCACTCAAAGAATAATCTTACTATCGCTTTTACCTTCTATCTTTCCTATTCCATAACCATAGCAAAAAGACTGATACATGCTGGCAACTATCAATGCACTCAAGTAATCTCTCTCCTCCTTGTCAAGTCCTCTATCCATTACTTTGAGAAAGTCCTGAGTTTTATCTATTGCAATGAGTCTCATAGCTTCCCTTGTACCTGTAAGTTCATGTTCAAGTTTGTTTCGTGCCTGCTTCAAATACTCCTTTATAGTACTTTCAAAACCGTTGTTCTCATAGAATTTCTTACCTGCTCCCATTTTTGCCCTCCCTGATTTAAGCTTACTGTAATTCTTTCCATTTTACCAATAATGATACATAAAAAAAGAAAAGCTCTAGAACAATTAAGTTCTACAACTTTTCCATCTTTTACGCTACCTCGTAACAAGTCCATCCTTTTCCTTTGCAGCAAGCTTAATAGAAGAATTTTTAGTAGCATCACCTTCACGATAGGTTATAGTTATTGTATCTCCGGGCTTCTTGGAATACATGTATGCCCTAAGCTGCATCATTGTATTTATTTCTTTCCCATCAACTTCTGTCATTATAGACCCAACACGTAATCCGCTCATATAAGCAGGGCCATTTTCATCAATATTTGAAATATACACGCCGGAGTCAATATTTATAGTATTATCAAGATATGGGACCACTTCCTTATCATATGCAAATACTCCAAGATAGGGTTCAACAAAATCTCCACTCTCAATAAACCGGTTGACTATCGGTATCGCTATATTTATGGGCACTGCAAATCCTATCCCCTCTGCTGTGGTAACCTTGACAGTGTTTATCCCTATAACCTGTCCTTTCGAATTTAGTAGTGGTCCTCCACTGTTTCCAGGATTTATGCTTGCATCAGTTTGAATAAGATCCTCCATATAGTTTGTACCACCATCAGTATCAATCTTAATTGTTCTATTCAAAGCACTTATTATACCCGAGGTAACAGTTCTCTGAAATTGAAGCCCTAACGGGTTCCCAATAGCTATTGCAGGTTCACCCACAGTAAGTCCGGTTGAGTCTCCAAAAGGTATGGCTTGCAATCCGGTTGCATTTATTTTTACAACTGCAAGGTCTAAAATTGGATCTGCCCAAACCGTTGTTCCATCTATATTCCTACCATCCTCCAGTGAAACAATTATCCTCTTATTTTTTCCACCCGCAACGTGATGGTTGGTAAGAATGTAACCATTTGAACTTACAATTACTCCAGAACCAACACCCCAGCTCTCTGAGTTTCTATCAAATATAGAACTGCTGGCAACTTTCAGTACCGAGATACCAACAACCCCAGACATTGCGGATTTCGCAACACCCTGAATAGTACCACCTTGAGTAGTATTATTCGGAGTTTGTTGCTGCTGTATTGAAAGCGGCTGTGGTATGGGCTGATTTTTGGTTTCTCCAACTTGTGGCTGCTGTTCAACATCTCTCACTATATACTGTGACGCAAATAAGAACAACAGTACCCCTACACCCAAAGAAGTTACAAGCGCAGTCAAAAATGTTTTTACAAATCCGCCTTTTCCTCTATTTCTATCCTCAAACATATTATCATCCTTTTAGTGTTTATTTTTTATTATTTCAAAAATATAATAAAAGGATTCACATAAATAGTAAAAATCTTAGTTGGGACATTTAGCACAACTCGATTTTAGGTCATTTGCTTCGTAAGTTCCTAAAAAATTACAGCCTTATATTTTTTAAGGCTGTATTATATCATCAGCTGATTTTATAACCTTTTTGATACTTTTTTCAAACTTTGTTCTCGGAAGCATAACCTGATGGTCACAGCCCAAACATTTGATTTTGAAATCCGCACCTACCCTAGTTACTTCCCATTCCTTACTACCGCATGGATGCTGCTTTTTCATCTCTACAACATCACCAATGGAAAACTTATGATTCATTTTTGCTGCTCCCTTCTGCTTTTATCCACTACTAATGTATATTTATCAGTAAAATCAATTTTCTCTTTTGAAAACTCTTCTTTTACAAGCAGCCGTATCCTTCTCTCAACTTCCAGATTCTCCTCAGCAATGGCCTTGGCAGTAATTCTAAGATTAAGGCCTGCTTTCCCAAGCTCTGTTATTCCCAGCACCTTTGCCTCTTCACGGATATTACCCATCTCCGAAGAAACCTGTTTACATATTTTTTCTGATATTTCAATAGCTTTCTTTATATCTGTATTGTACGAGAGGGGAATGTCAACGTTAACAGCTTTGTCTCCCCTGCTATGGTTGATAACCTTTTTTATTTCACCGTTTGGAATAATGTAAAGATCTCCATTTCCACTCCTAAGTCTTGTAACCCTTAGCTGAAGCTCCTCTACGACACCTGTCATATTATCCAATGTAATGTTGTCTCCTACACTGTATTGATTTTCAAATACCAGAAAGGCTCCGGATATGACATCCTTTATCAGACTTTGCGAAGCAAACCCAATAGCTATTCCTCCAATGCCAGCAGCTGCCAAAATAGGCTGCAGGTTAAAAGCAGTAGACAATATTGTCAGGATAGCAACACCTGTCAATATATATACAGAGTATTTAAATATGCTCACGAATAATGTAGATAATGTATCCACCCTTTTGCGGTCTATGTATTTAAAAGATTTCTGTTTTTGAAACAGCTTCCTTATCACAAAACTTCCTATTCTGGTCAACACACCCGCAAGTATCGCAACAACTACAATTTTTATAACAATCAATGCAGGGCCATACAATCCTCCTAGAATTGACTTTAAATTATCAGGTACCCTTTTTATTTGATCTAAAAAGTTGTTCATGGAAACCTCCTCAATATTTCTATACTTAAAAATATGAACATGTTAAAGAAACAATACCTTTTATAATAGTATAAAAGTGTACAAAAGTAGTTGAAGCCTTCACTTCTATAAAGTCAGAATTTGAAATTGCTACCAGCTCTTTAAACCACTCATAGTACTAAACATTGTTAAACATCCTGACGAGATTAATACTGTTATTATTATTGCTCTTTTTAACCTTTTCTATTGTTCTGTTAATATAGTCACAAAGCTTTTTATCAAAAACCTCTTGTGTGGTCTCTTTGTTTTCAATCATAGCAAGTCCCTTTTCCCAACTTGCAGTAAGCGATGGGCTTAAAAGCTCTTTAGCTGTCCTTCTGACAAGTTCCACTATTGCTTCTCCCTTTAAAGTAGGGGTAACCACCTGTGTTTTAGAATTTATATTTATATATCCAATGTCTTTAAGTTTCTTTATAATTCCTGCGCGTGTAGCAGAAGTACCTATACCGCTTGTCTTTATCTGCTCCCTCAGTTCTTCATCTTCAATAAACTTTCCCGCCTTCTCCATTGTAATTACAAGAGATCCGTCGGTATACCTAGGAGGGGGCTTTGTTTCCTTTTCCTCAAGATCAAACCCTTTTGTCTCGCATTTCTCATTTTTAGAAAGCAAATGGATTGGCACTTCTGTATAATCCTCTTCATCTTTAGCCTTACTTACTTCATAAACTTCCTTCCAGCCAGCTTCCTTCAATGTTCTCGAACTTGTAACAAATATCTCATCCGCAACTTCCGTCTCAACCTTAACAGTGTTATATACTGCCGCTGGGTAAAATATGGCTAAAAACCTCTTTACAATAAGGTTATATATTTTTTTCTCATCCTCACTCATCTTGTTCAAGTCAGCATTAACATAAGTAGGAATCAAGGCATAGTGGTCTGTCACTTTCTTATCATCAACATACCGTTTGGTAGACTTTGTTATCTTCAGTTCACCAAATTCCTTTATCCTCGATACACAATCCTTGTAAGTTGGATTTAAAAAGAGCCCATTCAAAACTTTTGGCAATTCTCCCACTATATCTGTTGATAGTACTCTACAATCCGTCCTCGGATAGGTTATCAATTTCTTTTCGTAGAGACTTTGGGCAACCTCCAGGGTTTTATCTACAGGGAGCTTAAATTTCTTATTTGCTTCAGACTGGAGCTCCGCGAGATTAAATAGCAGCGGCGGCTGTTCATTCTTGCTTTTTATCTCAACCTTCTTTACTTTCCCTTCCCTGCCGTTTAGTTTTTCAATTATTGCTTCTGCTTCTTGTTTATTGATATACCTTTCACCGTCTTGAGCATCTTCATGGGGTTTAATACTTTTACTTCTTTCTGGAGCCCATTTGCCTTTATACTCAATCTTACTATCGACTGATATAAAACTGGCAGTAATTGCATAATGAATTTTAGGGACAAAATTCCTAATCTCAAGTTCCCTCTCAGTAACCAGACCTAAAACGCAAGTCATAACTCTTCCTATAGCAATAACCGAGGATTTGCTTTCTTTTAAAAGAGCAGACAGATTTCTTCCATAGAGGCATGTATAAATTCTGCTGAAATTCATACCAAATAACCAATCTTCTTTGGCTCTGCTATAGGCAGCCTGTGAAAGTGAATTATATTCACAAATATCTTTCGCGCTTCCAATTCCCTCTTTTATAGCATCCTCCGTCTGAGAAGACACCCATACTCTTTTTGCCGGCTTGGTACTCCCGCTGTGTTCGTACACAAGCCTGAAAATATATTCACCTTCCCGCCCACTATCGGTGCAGGCATAGACAAAATCTATGTCTTCCCTAAGCATAAGAGTTCTTATTGTCTCAAACTGCTTTTTGGTCCCTTCATTGTCAATTACTATATATTTGTATTCTTCAGGAATTATCGGAAGATGATCCACTCTCCATTCCCTATAAGCTTCGTTATATGCATCAGGAAATGCCAAGGTAATAAGATGTCCAAAACACCAGGTGATAACAGAATCCTTTGATTCTGCATAGCCTCTGGCTCTATCACTCTTTGAAATGCCTGCACCTAATACGGTTGCAAAACTCGCAGCTACTGATGGTTTTTCGGTTATATATAGATTTTTACCCAAAAATATCTCCCTCTTATACTATTATTCTTAAAAAGCTTGTCCTACTGAAGCTTTAAAAAATATATAGTTGGTCTGTTTATTGTAATGAATTTTTTACTTTGATTACTGCTGCCTCCACCCATATGACGCTAGGTTTATAGTATTAAACATAATTGTTCGTTAGCTCTAATAATTGTACATTATTCACATCAAATCTTCAATACATACTAAAAAGGAAGTCGCTGATGGATTTTCTCAAAAAAATTATATCAGGTAGGTCAGCCCCACCCGATATAAAATTATCCTTATAATCTCTTGAGATGACCTCTTGTTCTGATGCCACCTATACCTTCAACACCCGAAATTGTCATTACTGCTACTTCCTGAGGTGTTACGTAGCGGCTTTCATCAGTAAGCGCCACTTTTTCACTTACAATTGCAGGATCTAAAGCATTAATGTTTATTCGCCCCGGCGAACTTGCAAAATTGGCGCCTGCATTCATAATTCCTTCGAAATATGATTGGCATGCTCCTGCAAATATACATAACCTGTCATAACTACTTTCATATTCTCTGGCCAACTTTACAGACTGAATAAAGTATTTTGAATTTCTATAGTTTTCAATAGAGTTAAGATTACTTCCTTCCTTCTTTATACCATCATGGCCTGTCAAAACCAGTATATCAGGTCTATGATCCTTAAGTGCACGGCTTACCAATCCCGGCTGTTCACTTTCCGCAGCAACTATCCCAATAATATTTATGCCAGCTTCTCTATAGTGATTCTTACATATGTTTAAAAACTTTTCGCTGGAATCCATCTGAAGTACCTTTCCTGGTCTGTCTCTATACCTATTGAGCCAAAACAACCTATTTGAAAATCCGCGTCTATAGGTATTCCTTCTGGCATTAAATATGTCTCTCTGCAAATTCATTTGGACATTTTTGTAATCCTGCTTAATTAAATCATCACCACTTGAATCTGCTTCAATTCTGTAGAATACTCCCCTCAAAACATATACAGGTTTTATCCCTCCGTTAACGATGTCTATAATTGTAAAATAAATGTCCTCCCCATGGGACTTTCTAGTTACAATATCCCCAACTTTGTAGTCATACATATTGATCCTCCTAAAAGAAGTATACATATTACATAATATGCAGTACCTCTTATAAGAGGGGCTTGGACCATCTGCCTGTTTTACATAAAATTTATTTTAGCATAATTAACAATTTAATATTTAGAAATAAGCCCTACTTTATGGATCCATAAAGAAACGCCAAGTGCCAGTAATTAGGCAATTACTGGCACTTGGCGTTTAACTTTACGTTTAACTTGGCACTTGCAATTGTTTTACTCCAAGGTATTCCATAATACCATCTGCTATTTCTCTGCCAATTTCTTCAGTGTTGTCAACAATCCATTGTGCATCCGATTCATTTGTGTGGAAGGAAATTTCAATAAGACCAGTAGTTGCATTTATATATTGTATTTCCTCGCATGCACTGCCTTCTATAAGACCTCTTTTCCAACCTTCTAATGCATCTTCCGGACGAACCGAGAGGACATGACTTTCAACAGCTTGTGCAAATTCTTTGCTTGAGATATCATCCTTCTTGTAATAAATCTCCATACCTCTGACATCTTTATTTTTACTAGCATTAGTATGGATTGCAAAATGGACATTTGGTTTTTTAGAATTGCTGTCAGCAGCTATTTTATCGAGATACTCTTTTTCTGATAGCAACCTCCATGCTTTATCACTTCTATATACTACAATTCCGTTTTCTGACAATATTTCCTCGACCACATCAGCAACATCGCTCATACGGTCATACTCTGTACCATAATCACCAACCCCAATATTATGTATCTGCAATGAAGGACTCAAGTACACTGTCAACCCTGATGGGCAAGGTGATGGTTTTAAATTAATCTGTATACAAGGCCTGCCTTTAAGCCATCCGTCATCTGAAGCCGCCATTGCACCTTCATCGCTTAATGAGAAACTGCACGCTGGAAGAGTATAACCTATTTTTAAAGGTATCACATTTTTAAGTAAATACTGGCTGTATTTTTCTGACAGGTTACCTGTTCCGTTATTTGTAACCAGTTGATCAAACGTTGTTTCAACACCGTACCACCATCTGAAATTTACTGCATACAAGTCATATTCAATTATATTTGTTATAGCGGGCACACCTGATACCATTTCGTATGACTGCATTTTTGGTGCCCTCGAATTTAAGTATTGTGCAATCCTTCCTCCACCCTCTTTAAATAAACCTATATCAGGAATAGTTGAATAATCTGACTGTTCCAAACCGTTTATAAAGTTTCTATAATTTTCTCCGTAATGCGCGTAAGTAGATAATTTAGCTATTGCCTGGCTTTGAACTACTCGTTTAGCATCATCTTCAAAATCAATATTTGTTCCGTTCTCTCCATCTGCTGCTTTTATATCAGCATAAGTGTCGAAGCTTCCTGTACCTTCATTATAAAGTATTGCTATCAAAAGCCTCTCATCAAACTTAAATTCTCTTATTGGGTAAGTCAGTAGAAGCTCATAAAACTTGTCAACTTTTTTCTGATCCCATAATAAAAGCTCAATAATATATTTTCCCATAGCTGCATGATTTGAACTAAATTGGGCTCTTTCACTTTCCAAACTAGATTTGGCACCAGCATTAATTTCGTTGCTAAAGTATTTATCATACGATGAAATAAGGTAATTAATTAGAGTATCTACTTTACCTTGATTTTCTGCACACCTTATTATACTTTTATTGTTTGAGTAGTCTTGTACTTTTGCAACCTGAGCATTTAAAGCATTTATCTTGTCTGTAAATATCCTGTTAGGATCACCTGCAGATGCATTTTTGTAGTTAGCTCCAGTGAGATAAATAAACTTTTGGTCTGCAAAGTTCCATCCGGTATCTTTATTAAAGCTATATTCTCTTCTAACAACAGCACCCTTTTCAGCTCCCACAAAAACTGCTGCTTTTAAAACAACAGAGTCATATTTTGCTGACTTGATCAAAACCATATCATTATACTCCGATGATAATGCTGTTGGTTCAGATCCATCAAGCGTATACCTTATTACACCACCACTAATTGCTGTTGACATAGACACGCTAATGTCACTATCGTAGGTTCCTGATGGAGAATTAACTTCAGGTACAGCTAAAATATTTTTTACAATTACACTATAAGCCTGAGTTGCCAAAATAACTTCGTCACTGGCATTCAATCCTATAACTACAATTTTATAGTTTTTATTATTGTCCAGCTCTTTTGTATCAAGCTTTAGGTTATAATCGTAAGTTCCGGGTATTACCTTAACCAAGTCAGAGCACATTTCACTTGCTCCGGATGCATTCTCCACAGAAATCTGAAGATTTTGTATAGTATCCAGCTCACCTTTAAGGCTTACGTTTAAATCCAACGTTCCGCTTACAATAGCAGTCTTACTGGCATCAATACTCTTCCATATAAGTTTCCCGTCAGCATCCACTAATATTGCATGCTCCGCAGATTCTACCACTGTTCCGTCGCTTAATACAGCTGTTATCTTAAACACATGTCTTCCTGTATCAAGTATCTTTACTGATTTCTCAAACCTGGCTACACATGCAGTTCTTCCTTTAAATACCTTTGATCCATGATCCATCACAAACTTGTTTTTACAAGTTGAATCCCCAAGTATGGTATCAAGAGTAATCCACTTGCCACTGCTTAATCTGAATTGTATTG
Source organism: Acetivibrio cellulolyticus CD2 (assembly GCF_000179595.2). NCBI lineage: Bacteria > Bacillati > Bacillota > Clostridia > Acetivibrionales > Acetivibrionaceae > Acetivibrio > Acetivibrio cellulolyticus. The sequence goes on from NZ_JH556653.1 coordinate 2,110,685, forward strand.
CAGCATAAGAAATATCCTGACTTCCTTCAGGCAAAAACATGTCTGCACTTATCTTGTAGCTTTCAACTGATTTTCCAGACTCAGGGGTAACATTTATGTTTCTAATCTTTACAGTAGTATCCTTTATAACAGGGTTGGTAAAATAACTCCATGTATTAATTTCATGATCACTAATTGAGAGAGCCAATTCACAATCAAGTTCCACGCTGTCAGGAAGGCCATCCGAATCAGTATCAGTTTCCAGATCTGCCTTATCAGGAACTTTATTCAATTTAACAACACTCATATCAAAAAGCCTTATCCATGAACCATCCAATGTTACATCTTTGATCTTTGAACTTAATTCTCTTAAAACCTCTGCAAAGTCAGAATTAATATCTGCAAAAAGTCCATTGGTTTCGGTATAAAGACTATTGTATACGTACTCATAACCAATATCTGAAACAACTGATGTTATTATACCGTCATTCTTAAGCAGGTCAATTTCCTGCGCCATGGTTGTAACATCTGTAAAGTGTGTGCCATCTTTGTAGTCTGCATCAGTCAGCAATACTATGAACTTTTTAGCATTTGGCCTAAAGCCCATTGTTCTAGCTTCTTCTAATGCATCTACAGCTGATTCAGGCACGTCTCCACCACCGTATACTAAAATTTCGTCAACTCTTTTCTTAAGCTCATTTACATCAGTGAACCAGCCGCAATTTATAGTTGTTTCACCAACTTCATATATATCCTTATAATCTATCAAACCGAACCTAATTTCAACATTTTTACTTAGTTCTTCTGCAAATTCGTTAACATTTGTAATAACATTTTCAATTTTATCGCCCATTGAACCAGTGGAATCAATGGCAAATATGATGTCTGCCTTTCCTTTGTCAAGAATTCCGCCGCTCTCATCATCACACATAAGGCTCTCAATAAGTTTACAAATATCCACGATACCACAAATACTAAAGTAGGGAGTTGAAGCACTTATTGTACCACTTGTAATGTCATATGCAGTATCAAGGATAGTAAGCTTCCCTTCATAAATAGTAAATACCTTAAGATTTTCAAGCTCATGTGAAGCCAAAGTATCTTTAGATATGCTGAATGTAAGATTTGCAGAGATTATATTTGCTTCGCAGGTAATTTCAACAGGATTTCCGATAATGCCTTCAATATTAGACAACTCAGGCATATACACAACTTCCTGCACTGATAAATTCTTTTCTGCATTTAGAGCACCTTCAATGCTTATAAATTCAAGAGTATCTGAAGTGGCAGATATTCCATCATCGAATTGATCCCTATATACATTTTCTGTTACTGTAACCAAACTATCCAAAACGCCTGGAGAAAATGAAAACATATTTAAAGGGCTTGAACCCAATTCAACTTCTTCACCTTCATAGAGGCCATCACCATCGGAATCCGGATTGAGCGGATCTGCTGAATATTCCTTTATTTCTGCCCCATCTGCCAAACCGTCTTCATCTGAATCCATAACCAAAGGTGCTGTGCCAGCACTATATTCCTCCTTATTGGTTAGTCCATCTCCATCAAGATCCATCTCTGCATCACGATATGGATTATCCAAGGTAAACACAGCAGTAGGGTTTGTACCAAGTTCAACTACTTCATAATAATCACTTAATCCATCCCCATCGGTATCACTGTTGAATGGACTAATAAAAAACGCTCCATCGACTTTCTCCCCTGGTTTTCCTACAACATCAACTTTTGTAACCCCACCATCTTTTGTTACTTTACGTGGACACAATTCTGACCAGTCACTAAAACCATCTCCATCAGTATCAGCACTGAGTGGATTTGTAAGGTACTCTTCAATTTCCTCATAATCTGAAAGACCATCTTCATCGGTATCTGCAATTAATCTGGAAGTTCCATATATATCTTCTTCAGCATCAAGAAGTCCATCATTGTCTGAATCAATATTGACACTTACCAACTTTGTACCAGTATGTGTTTTACCCTCCCTGTCAGTTATAACAATTTCTATTTCATTCCTATAGCTTGGAAGTTTCATATTTAATAACTCAAATTCATAAACCCCGGTCTTACTATTAATTGTCTTATAGTCTGTAATGCTATATGTATCGGAGTTATAGCTTCCTGCATCGTCAGTATAGCTGATTATGCAGTCTATTGATTTTATTGACGGGACATCCATTGTTCTGCCTTTAATATAAACACTATCAGAACCTGTCAGCGTTTCAGGTGCAATAAAATGGATGCTTCCTTCAGTATTTGCTGTTGGTGTATTGGTTGGTGTATTGGTTGGTGTACATGTCGGTGTATTTGTCATTATATTTGTTGGTGTGTTTGTTAGTGTATGCGTTGATGTGTTTGTTGGTGTACATGTTGGTGTATTTGTTGGTGTACGTGTCGTTGTATGTGTTGGGGTATGTATATTTACTGGTGTAGATGTAGGTGTTGGCGTTTCATGAGACACATCCGCTGTAGCTGGGCCTCCTGGGATCTCTTCACTATCTACAACAATACCTAAAAATGCAAGACTTTTTCCAAGTAAACAAAAAGCTTCTGCACGGGTTGCAGGGTTAAATGGTCTGAATGTGTTATCAGGGTATCCGCTTATTATATTATTTTTCTTGCAAGCCATAACCTGCTTATAAAACCAGTCATTATCCTTCACATCAGGAAAAGAATTTTCGTAATCTTGTGATTGAGTATCAAACTTACATAATTTTGATACAAGTTGAGCTATCTCCCCCCTTGAAATATTACTATTTGGCTTGAATGTGCCGTCAGGATAGCCCCCAATAAGTTCGTTGCTAGATGCAATATCAATAATATTTTTATACCATGCATCACTTTTCACATCTGAAAAGTCTTTAATCTTTTCACTTGCCGCTTCAGCCTTAAGAATTTTCACTATTACAGCAACAACTTCTGCTCTTGTAATATTCCTGTCGGGTTGAATTTTAATTCCATCGTTCGAAGCTATACCTTTTATATAACCAAGATTTATCATGTTAGTTATCTCGTTTTTTGCCCAATGCCCGGTTATATCACTATAATCAGCACTTTGAGTTGTTTTCGAAAAGCAAACGAAAGATTGCATACATAATAAAATTATTAGCATGACAGAAATGCTGACTCTCACTATTCTTTTCATAACACTCTCCCCTAAAAAATTATTACATATTCTGTATCTTTAATATGTTCAACAACAATGATATATCATGTTTAACAAATCGTCAATTTCCTAATTACCCACTTAATGCCAACTCTGAAATTTTCGAAACCTCTGGCAGGTCAGCTATCAACTAAAGCATCCAAGCTTTCAGCTTCCCAACCTCTTTTTTAACATATTTTCTTACTTCGTTGTATTTTTCCATAGCATTTAATACAGCCTCCTGATCGGGATTTAAGCCACCGTATTTAGACTTGTTAAAACAGTCGGCAAATTCCGACATGTTTACTCCACTGGCTTCAAGCACTCTGACAGCATAATTTGATGGTGTCTCATATTTCTTTATCTCTAGGTCAATCTTCCTTAATAAATATGATATTCTTGCAAATATCATCGAAATCGCCATACTTCCATCTGCATTTAAAACACTCTTTTTCCACATACTTCTACGAACACGGTTAAATAACCAAATCAATAGAAAGAGTAAGAAAATAGTATATGGGATAAATAACAGTTTAACCCAAAGCGGCATAACTTTTATAAAATTCCCAATTGATGATGCAATATAGCCGATTGTATTGAATAAACCTTCAAAGAATGCGCTGAATCTGTTGCCTGAGTTTCCACTCCCAACCGTTGGTTCAAAAACCATCCAGCCATAACCTGCAATATAAACCTCCGGAAAAGCGTGGGCATGTTTTTCTCTGATAAGATAATTCCCTGTTTCCGGGTCCCATTCATTTGCTACAAAACCTTCCACATATCTTGCCGGTATACCTGCTGCCCTTGCCAGAATAACCATTGCAGATGCGAAGTGCATACATATACCTTTTTTACTTTCAAAAATAAAGAAATCATTATAATCCATACCTTTAGATGGACTTGGGGGTGTTAAATCATACTCAAACCCTGTAGTATCAAAAAAGTCTACTATAGCCTGGGCTTTATCATAATCGCTTGTCGCCCCCTCTGTTATGTTGTCTGCCAAATCATATATTCTCTGAGGCAAATCTTCCGGCAGGTCTGTATAATTATCATAAGCTGAATCCATTTCAGAATTGGCTTCTTCTATTACATTTTTCGTTTCAGAATCTATTACTAATTGACCACTGGATAAATTCTTATCCAATGCTCCATCGTTGTTATTACTAACTTTATATTTTTTAAGATCAAATATGCCCGTAACAAAATCCCTGTTTACTTCCCTAAGCAGATTGAATTCCAAAGATGAGTGAGACAAATTCTGAGAAAAATAATCAATAGTATATGATTCATTTAAATCAGGAATTTGTTCGTTTTCTATATAACACTCAGCATGTCCATTTATATATACAATTGGATTATTCCACAATCCAAAACTACATACTCCCGGTGGGTTTAGTAATGATTGCATTGGTACTCCCTTTGTTTGGATATAAGCTTGCTTTATCTCCTGCTGTTTTGGAGTACCCTCTAAATATTTATCCACTTTAGCATACTCGGATGGAAGCAAACTATTTTTTTTCATTTGCTGCAGTAGCTCTGCCAATACATAAAACTTAGTGTAGCTGTTCTTAATGTCTTTAATGTCTCTCTTATTATCAAGTTCCTTATTCCCTTTAATCCATCTATTGTCTACATATTTATCCCAGCTCTGAACTCTAAAATAGAGGGGTTCCTTCGCTTGTACTTCAAAAAGTACGTTATCTCCTAATGGAGGTGTACTTGAACCTAAAATGCTTTGATTTTTAATTGACATTGTATTAAATATTTTAGCTAAGTTCTCAACCTCTATATTTTGACCGTTTGTTTGGGCCAGATTTTGTATTGTCTCATTTAAAACTTGTTTTATATATGCAACTTTAGGTACTGTTTCAGGTTTTGGAGCAGTTAGTGATAAAGTAAGAACTATAGCAATAAAAATGGTCGCTGACATAATATACCACGGGTTATTTATATGATAATCCTTATCTAAATTTACTGTTTTCTTTACTGTACGCTCCAAATACAATAAAAAGAAAAATATCAGAAAAAGCACAAACGGTAATGTAATTCCACGATCCGTTTTAGCTGATTGCAACATGAAAGGTATAATTCCAATAAGTAAAAGAACCGGTACTCTATACCTTATATTGGTAAAATAATAAACTGTTGAAGTTAGCCCGTAACATGCAATCAAAACAGTCGCGAACCAGAAAGCCGGTATGAGTTCAACACTTTCGGGTTTTGTTACAACAATCCATATAAGATATGACAAATTCGATTCACCGGAAAAAAGAATAATTACCATAATACTCATAAAGTATACAACTGACCCAAGAACAAACACTATACCTCCTGCTGTCCCCTGCTTTTTTGCGTATATACAGCAGATAAAGAGAATAGTATTAACCAGGGAAATCACTAGTAGTATATCAACTATAGGCATTCCCAAGAATGAAGTCATTGCCCAGTAAGTTAATATAATAGAAAATATAAGTGATAATTTTTGATTGTTCAATTCCCTAAATAGCGCTTTCATTACATCCCATCCCCAAAAATAATAATGTCATTCCAACCATGTGAAAAATCCGGAGTAATATTTCAGCTATTCCTTAACCGCTTATGAGAAGGCCTCAGTAATATCATCATCTGTGCCTAAAACCCATGCATTACCCTCTCTATGAGCAAACACCTTCTCTGCTTTAGCGGTAACCATACTTTTCGAAACGGAACTCTTTACCGAAACGATATCAATAGTTATGCCATAATCAGAAAAGCAATCAATTGCCTTTTGCAAATTATTATCAAGATGCCCGGTAAAAACTGTTGCCTCGCCACCTCGAGCATACCGGCTTCTGCCTTCATGTTCCATAATATCAGTTAAAGGCAACCGTTTTGATGAGTCTGCAGTAATATCGCTCGTGAACTTATAAGATGCTAATCTGTGCTGAATCTCATTAATACTCTTTCCATCGGTTATACCATACTTATTCCAGTTACCATCCTCATATAGCCATAACTCAACTTCTCTTCCTGTTTTAATTGATATATTTGCTACTGCAAGTATTACTTCCAACGTCTTTTCTTCCAGTATCAATACTTCATCTTCCGTATTGCCATTATTCTCATTATTAGATTTTGTTAAGGAGTTAAACAGCAATTGATAAATCGTTTTACTGTCTCGTTTTCTTTGAAGCATTTCCATACATGGATCTAAAACAAGACGTTTTTTTGCTACTCCTCTCCCCTCATCCTTCCTAACCATAAGTGTTTCACTTCTGGCAGAAAGTTTCCAGTGTACCTTATGAAGTGGATCGCCCGCCATGTACTCCCTGAACTCATAGCCCGGTTCTCCACTCCAATTGTAAAACCCTGTTGTTGAAGTGCCTGAATCATCCTGCTGCGGTGTATCAGATGAATCCAATAAAATTTTACTGGTTGGCTTTATGCTTACAAGCCTAGGCAAAACAGTTACTTCTCCAGTGTACCGACTCTCCTCAGTATTTTTTAATATTGAAACTTTAAAGAGATTTAAGTAATCTTTAAGCCAAACGCCACTTACACCTATTTCTCCTATACCCCTGCTTTTTGCAGTGTATTCCTTAGTTATAATTTTAGTTTGAAATGGTCCCAATGAAACTATCTCATTAGCTGAACCCGATATACTAAAATTTACAGCCTGACAAAACCTAATATTAACAAATGGAATAGGCATAAAAGACTTGTTTTCAATACACACACTGACTCTTATAATGCCGCATTTTTCAACCTCTGACGACGGAGCATCAATAGATACAGAAAGTCTGTCCCTAAACGGGAAAATCAGCAGAACTGACACTATTGGAGAAAAGATAAACATGTACACCATTACCATGCTTGTTTCTCCACCGATAAAGTAAGAATACAAATAAATAAAAATTGTCATTAAGAAAAGCAAACCAAAATTTCTCATAAAAGTTTTCCTTTGCTTATATACAGAATACAAACAACTATAGTGCATTTTACATTTTGAAATTAGTAATGTTAATAAGCACTAAAATGTTGGGACCTTAACTTTCACAATTGCTTCATGTACCACATCATCTGCGGTAATGTTTTTCATTTTTGCACCAGAATTCATGATTATCCTGTGGGCTAGAACTGGAGCTGCCATTTTTTGAATATCATCAGGAATTACATATTCCCTTCCTCTAATAAAAGCCCAAGCTTTTGACGCTCTGTATAAATTAAGACTTCCCCTCGGACTTCCCCCAAGTACTACGTCAGGACTTTTCCTTGTAGCCTCAATAATATCTACAATATATGTTTTCAAACAATCTTCAATATTGATCTTTTTAACCTGATTTTGAAGCTCAATCAGGTCACTAATATTAGCAACAGGTGCAAGTTCAGATAAAGGATTATCGCTTCCAAACCTGTCAATTATCAACTTCTCTTCACTCTTTTCCGGATAGCCTATAGATAGCTTTAAAAAGAATCTGTCCATTTGAGCTTCAGGTAGAGGATATGTCCCAAAACACTCTACAGGGTTTTGTGTTGCAAGTACCATAAATGGCCTAGGCAATTGATAGGTTTTTCCATCTACTGTAACCTGATTCTCTTCCATTATTTCCAGAAGGCTTGATTGAGTTTTGGGGGAAGTCCTGTTTATTTCATCCGCTAAAAGAAAATTGCACATTGCTGCGCCCTTCCTATATTCAAATTCACGAGTGGCTGGATTAAACATAGAAAAACCCATTATATCCGACGGCATTAAATCCGGAGTAAACTGTACCCTGTTAAATATACCGTTAACCGAACGTGCAAGCGTAGCTACAATCTGTGTTTTGCCAACCCCCGGTACATCTTCAATCAATACATGTCCATCACTTAATAGTGCTACCAGAATATGTTCCAACACAGACCTTTTACCTACGATAACTTTTTCCATATTTCCTATAAGTGCCTCAACCATATTATTCATCAAATGTACACCTCAGAAATTATTTTATTTTTAAACCTAAACTGCAAACTATGAAAAACTATATAACACAAAACTTAAGACTTGATACACCAATGATATTAAATGTTTTTGAGCACATAATAACATCTAGAATTCTTATAACTCGAAAAATATCGCATTTTGTTAGTATTTACATATTATATTATATTACATAGCATGGTAGTTTTACAAGAATGTAACTCTTATTTTGTATGCCTCCTTAGGCATTAAAAATAGCCATATAAACATTAAGTCCATATGGCTATCAGAATAAACGGCATTAAAACTCAGTTAAAATAAATATTATGACATTCCAAGCAACTTCTTCCTTAAAAGTCCAAAGTCAATTGAATTAACTGATCCATTACCATCCATATCTCCAGCTGCTAACTGTGCAGACGTAAAGTCAGTTTTCATAGCTAATAAGTACTGCCTCATTAAACCAAAGTCGATTGAATTAACAGCCCCACTGAGGTCCATATCGCCCCTAAGAGTTGATGGAGTTGATGGAGTAGGTGTTGACGGTGCTATAGTTTTAGTCGGAGTAGCCCCTTCTGTAGGAGCTGTTCCATCTGGCTCTGTACCGAATATTAACTTATCTCCATCATAAACTGTAATCTTCTTGGTTTTAACAACGGTGCTAGCTGCTAATCCATCATATGAGTAATCGTTCTTAGGATCCCAGTAGCTTGTTGCTTCAGGAGCAGAAATACGGAACTGAACTTCACCAGAAAATGCAGACTGTCCACCTGGGTATATATTTGTTCCATCTTCGAACTTAACATTTACATAATAAATATCACCAGAGTATTGTTTAAGTTCCGAAATAGTTACAGGGAATTCCGAAATATTTACCTTTACTTTCAAATCACTCAATTTAGCACCTGCTGCAAATACCTCTGACAGATCAACGTAATAATTGAAAGACAAATCTTTTATCACTCTTGCCGGCCAACCTGATTGGTTATTTAATAATACCTTTAGTTCAGTATAGGTAGGTCCTGAAGAGTTAATTGACGCCTCTGCGAAAAACTCATCTTCCTTTGTTTCAGGCTGAGGGAAGTTAGCAACAGGTGTTCCGCCGTATATTGAGCACATCTTCGCAAGCATTCCTGTATACCCTGCATTATAATCACAAGCAACTTCATTAGCAGTATAATCCTGAACAGTATCAGTGTACCCATCGCTCGAGCTAGGTCCTCCAACAAGAGCTCCATAGAGTATATGCCTATGGTATGGAGGTGTATTTATGTTGTCAGCCCATGAACCTTGAGATGTTCTATGATGGGGATGTACCGGAGGATTAGTACCAAAGCCACAAACATAACTTCTTTTGCTTGGATTTGCTCCTAAGCAATAATCTATATGAGTTTTAGCAAAACCCTCATATCTGGCCTTAAGAGTTGAGTCATCAATAGAATCGGAATATACACTTGCTAAAAATGCAGTTGTTGTAGCATATCTTAAACATCCCCATGTATCAAGCCATGCAAGTCCACCTGGAGTGTATTTTATTTTTGCACCATTGTATCCTACTGTCCAATAATCAAGGTGCATCTTAATGTAATTATGATATTCTTCCTTACCTGTAATCCTTGAAAGGAGCAGTATTGCACCGGGTTTACAATCATCCCAGCAGTGACACCATTGATACTCTATATCAGTGGAGGCTCCCTGTCTCTCCAGGTTTGGTAAATATGATTCTGCCTTTTTAATATAGCTCTCGTCACCAGTTGCTATGTATAACCATGTTGAAGCCCACAAAAGTTCATCCCAGAATCCGCTCCATGATTTATAGTAGTCGTTTGCTGCTGTATAAGTGCTGTCACTTCTTACAGAATCTCCAAGGCTAAACAGGCTCTTTGCATGTGTAAGATATGTACTGTCATTTAATACTATTGACCCGACAGCAAGAGCTGCTGCCATTTGCCCTGTTATGCAAGACGCATTACAAGTATAGGATGGACGAGCCATCTTCTTTTCAATAACTTCAACAGGCCCCCACCAGTTATGGTCTTTTGCTCCATCTCCAACCTGATATACTACGCTGGTCCCTTTGTCACAATCTACAAGATAGTCAAGTACAAACTTTAAGTTGTTTTTCATTGTATCCATCTGTCCTGATTTCTCAAACCCTTCCGGGTACTCATACATCGCCCATCCAAGCATTGCTGCTGAATATGACATTGGAAGATTGAACTTAACATGATCTCCGGCATCATACCAGCCACCTAAAACAGCATCATTCATTGTTGCATCTCCACGCCATTCAACACGGTTCCAATCAGGAAGCGGTCCCGCCTGCTGAGCTTCATAGAAATAAAGTGATTTTTGAAGAGCTTCTGCATAATTATAAGATGATGAATCCGCAGAAACTGTTGCCGACGGAAGCACCAATGAAAGTGACAAAGCTGCCGACAGTACCAAAGATATAATTTTCTTCACGTACAACTCCTCCTTAATAAAAATTTATAAATTATTTTAAGACTAATACCCCGTACCTTGTCCATATTTTTTCTACGGAATTATAGCCCTAATTATCATTATATAATGGAAATTAAACCTAATTATATTATATTACATAACAGAGTGACTTTACAAGAATACAACGTCTTATTTTGTATACTTCCTAATGCTATAAAAATAGCCATATAGACCTTTAAAGTCCATACGGCTATTAGTACTAAATAATATAAACCTTAGTTAAAACAACTATTATAGCATTCCAAGTAAAAACTTCCTTAAATATCCCAAGTCAATTGAAGTAATTTTTCCATCACCATCATAATCTCCAGCTTTTAACTGTATAGGCGTAATTTCAGGCATTAAACCTAATAAGTACTTTCTCATTGTACCTAAGTCAATTGAATTAACAGATCCATTGAGGTCCATATCACCCTTAAGAACTGTTGAACTATTTGTTGGAGTAGGTGTTGGTGGTGCTATAGTTTTAGTTGGAGTAGGCCCTTCTGTAACAGTTGTTCCATCTGGCTCTATACCGAATATCAATGTACTTCCATCATAAACTGTAATCTTCTTTGTCTTAACAACACTGCTTGTTCCTAAGCCATCATATGAGTAGTCATTCTTAGCATCCCAATAACTAGTTGATGTAGGAGCAGAAATACGGAACTGAACTTCTCCCTGGAATGGTGACTGTCCACCTGGATATATGTTTGTTCCATCTTCGAACTTAACTTTTACATAATAAATATTACCAGAATACTGTTTAATCTCTGAACAAGTAACAGGGAATTCTGCAGTACCTGCTTTTACTGTCAAATCACTTGCTTTAGCACCTGCTGCCAAAACTTCTGTGAGGTCCATATAATAGTTAAATGATAAATCCTTTATAGTTCTTGCAGGCCAACCTGATTGGTTAGTCATTTGTGCCTTTATTTCAGTGTAATTAGGTCCAGCTGAATTTACACCTGCCTCTACAAAGAACTCATCTTCCTTCTTTTCAGGTTGTGGGAAGTTAGCTAGAGGTGTTCCACCGTTAACTGAACACATCTTTGCAAGCAATGCTGTATATCCTGCATTATAGTCAGTTGCAACTTCATTTGCAGTATAGTCTTGAACAGTATCAGCATATGCATCACCGGAGCTAGGTCCTCCAACAAGAGCTCCATAGAGTATATGTCTATGGTATGGAGGTGTATTCATGTTGTCTGCCCATGAACCTTGCGCAGTTCTATGGTGAGGATGTACTGGAGGGTTTGTACCAAAACCACAAACATAACTTCTGTTACTTGGATTTGATCCTAAACAATAATCCATCTGAGTTTTAGCAAAACTTTCGTATCTAGTCTTAAGTGTTGAATCATCAGTATAATCAGCATATACACTTGCAAGGAACCCTGCAGTTGTCGCATATCTTAAACATCCCCATGTATCATTCCAAGCAAGTCCACCTGGGGTATATTTTATTTTTTCACCATTGTATCCAACAGTCCACCAGTCAAGATGCATCTGTACAAAATCTTTATATTCCTGCTTGCCTGTAAGTTTTGCAAGCATAACCATTGCACCATAGTGAACATCATCCCAACAGTGACTCCACTTAAACTCTATGTTAGTAGTTTGTCCCTGCCTGTTTAGTTTAGGTACATATGCTTCTGCTTTTGAAAGATAACTTTCATCTTTAGTTGCTACATAAAGCCAAGTTGAAGCCCACAAAAGCTCATCATAGAAACCGCTCCATGAATTGTAGTATCCACTTGCTGCAGTATAGGAGCTATCACTGCGGGTAGAATCCGCAAGGCTAAATAAACTCTTTGCATGTGTAAGATATGTACTATCATTTAAAACTATTGACCCAATAGCAAGAGCTGCTGCCATCTCACCTACTACACAGGATCCAGTACCTGTATATGATGGACGTGTCATCTTCTTTTCAATAACTTCTACAGGTCCCCACCATGTATGGTCTTTTCCGCCATCTCCAACCTGATAAACTACACTGCTTCCTTTGTCACATGCTACAAGATAGTCAAGTACGAATTTCAAGTTGTTTTTCGCAGCTTGCATCTGTCCGGATTTTTCATAACCTTCTGGATACTCATACATTGACCATCCAATCATTGCTGCTGAATATGCCATTGGGAGATTAAACTTTACATGGTCTCCTGCATCATACCAGCCACCTTTTACATCGTCACCCATTGTTGAATCTCCACGCCATTCAACGCGGTTCCAGTCAGGAAGTGGACCTGCCTGCTGAGCTTCATAGAAAAAGAATGATTTTTGAAGTGCTTCTGCATAATTGTAAGTTGAGGCTGCAGAAACTGTCGCCGTTGGAAGCACCACTGAAAGTGATAAAGCTGCCGTCAGTACTAAAGACATAATTTTCTTCACGTACAATTCCTCCTTAATAAATAATTTTTAATTTTGTATTTTAAGACCAGTACTCCGCATTTACTCAAATTACTTTGCGTAACGGAATAGAGCCCTAAATATACCTCAGCAAAATTTAATGGATTTTTTCAAGCTTTGGGACTTTATAGTGAGGAGAGCTAAATAGTTATTGGTAAAGATACTGGAAATAAACAGAATTGGACGTTACAAAAGATTTATGTAGTGTGCTGCAAACATTAGTTACATATACAATATTTACCCAAAACAAATCACTATTTTTATTATATCCCATTCAACATTATGAAATTATTTCTATATATTATATATTATATTTCATTTTTTCGAAATGCACAATAATAATATAAATAAAAACAAGCTAACTTTCCTTAACATCCTTAGTTCGTTCCATTTTACAAAATGGAATTAGTGTTAAAATACCATTTCCAGATATAAAGTACCTCTTTTAATTCATGCTATCAATCAACGCAGAAACCAATAATCCGAAAAATAACATAAAATGGCTTTGACTACAATTTCAAACTTCCGTTTTTGTCTATATTCCTATTTTTATTGTCCTTATTCTATGGTAATATATTCTTTGAAGTATTTTGTTTTCATAGCAATTATAAATATAAAGATTATATAGAGAAATAAGGAATTTTTATTTTATGGCGTTTAAACTTCAACTCACAGTATTTATTTACTTGACTTCAATAGTTCTATTACTTGCATTGATAGTTTTTGTCCTTATAGAGGGAAAACGGACAAAGCTTTTATATAGTTTTGTTTTTCTTATGTCAACGAATTTTGTTTGGTCATTAGGCCTGTTGTTTGAATCTTTGAGCATTACCAGAGAACAAGGGTTTAGTGTATTGAAGTTTTATTACAGTGGGATATGCTATTTAGGGTTTGCCTGGTTAATATTTTGTCTATGTTATTCCAATTCAAAAATTATTAGCAGGAAAAAAAATATATTCTTTTTGGCAATTGCGCCTACCCTTCAATACCTTTCCCTACTGACAAATGAGCTGCATCACCTGTTTTATTTCAAAGGTGAAGATGGAAGGCAATTCGGAATATTTTTCTGGGTTCATTTTGTTTTTTCTTATACATATATTATAACAGGTACATTTATATTGATCCGGTATGCACTGAGATGCAGTACATTAAAGAGAAATCAGACAGTATTGGTTATTATTGCGGCTGTTATACCGTTAATCTTCAATATATTATATCTGATCTTCAAATTCAAAATTGAAATAACACCCTTCGGCTTTATTATATCTTCTATACTATTTCTGGTTGCCTCGTTTAAATATAGCTTTTTGGATGTTGAATCCAGGGTGCTGAAGAACTATGCAGATACCCTGCAGGAAGCAATTTGCGTTTTCGACAAGGATTTGAGGATTATTAAGTATAACAAGGCCTTCAAATGCTTTTTGCCCAACCCGGAAATATTATCCGGTGTAGAAAAAGCATCAGATATAGCCCTTTTGCTTGAAAAAATTATTAAAAAGACCAAGGAGTCTGAAAAGATTGTTCAGTATCTTCAGCTTGGTGTGAATGAGCCTTTTAGTGGAGAAATTATATTAAAAGGAGTGCGGGAACAGTCTTATAGAGTAAATATCAATCCTATTTTAAATCCAAAGGGACAGACTATCGGAACAGCGGTTTCTTTTGACAACATTCAGGAATATAGAGACTTAATAAAGGAAATGAACAACAAGAATAACGAACTTATAGCGCTTAACAGGCAGATATCTGGATATGCCTTAAAAGTTGAGGAATTGGCTATCGTAAAGGAAAGAAACAGGATTGCACAGGATGTTCATGATACACTGGGGCACACGCTTGTTTCCATAATTACACTTGCAGAAGCATTGGATATGACGTATGGAAAAGATGAAACCCGGGCAAGAAAAATCATTAAAGACCTGATGAAGATATCCAAGGATGGAATGAATGAGTTAAGACGCTCTATTTCAGGTATGGCTCCGGAGTCTTTGGAGGCCAATCATCTTATTAAGGCTGTTTCCGAGTTGACAGAGAGATTTAGCCATTCCGGACTCAGAATTGACCTTACATATGAAGGAAGCAGCGAATATGTTGACCGGGAAGTGTCGGATAATCTTCTTAAAATCTGCCAAGAGGCAGTGACCAACTCCATTAAACACGGTAAAGCTTGTAATATAAAGATAATGTTTATATTTTATAAAGCTTCCGTCAAGCTTTTTATATTTGACGATGGGGCAGGCTGTGCAGATATTCAGAAAGGAAATGGGCTTTCTGGCATGGAGGAAAGAATTCGCAAGCTTTCCGGGAAAATAGTATTTGGTTCGGATGGTGAAAAGGGTTTTAATATACATATCGAAGTCCCGCTGAAATAGGCAAAAAATAAGATTACAGAAATTTATGACAATCGGCTGGATTTTTTTAATAAACTAATGACAACCGTTAGTTTGCATATAGTGTAAAATATTATTGTAATCAATTTAGAGTAAAAAGTACAAAATGGAAAAGGGGCAGTATTGATGATCAAAGTTATGATTGTTGATGATTTAGTGATATTCAGAGATACATTGAAGTATATGCTGGATCATGACCCTGGTATTGAAGTGGTTGGAGGAGCATCAAACGGTTTTGAGGCTTTTGAATTGTGTAAAAGGATGCAGGTTGACCTGGTTCTTATGGATATTCTCATGCCGGATTGTGATGGTGTGGAAGGAACACGACTTATTAAGCAGCACTTTCCCAATATTAAAATCATTATTCTGACTACCTTTCAGGATGACGAAAACGTATCAAATTCCCTGAAAAACGGGGCAGATAGCTATGTTTTGAAAGACATCAGCGCTGTTGAGCTGATACATGCAATTAAAAGTGTATATCAAGGATATAACATTATCCAGAAAAACATATTTGAAAAGGTAGTACAAAAACTGGATGGAAATGAACCACATAATTTGGAGGAGAGTACTGCACTGGCAAAATTGAATGAACGGGAGATAAAAGTTATTCAACTTGTAGTTGACGGAAAAAGCAACAACCAGATAGCAGAAGAACTATTCCTTACAGAAGGATCGGTTCGTAATATTGTTTCTTCCCTACTGAGAAAACTGGATTTAAAAGACCGTGTCCAATTGGCAGTGTTTGCAGTACGAAATAAGCTTGTGTAATACATTCTACCGTACGTAACTAAAAAAAGCTCAGGGTCATCGAGACCCTGAGCTTTTTTACACAGCAGTTTTGTAAGTCTATTTTTTAATAATGATATCA
>NZ_JH556653.1:2127019-2192750 GCF_000179595.2 Acetivibrio cellulolyticus CD2
ACCGATATACTTTGTAGGATACTCCTCCTGAATGACTATATCATCAATATAACCTTTAAACTGTCCGATTGAAGTCGGTTGGTCATATGCTACCAAAATCTTCTTAATAGTTAGGCCGTTGCACCACTGTCCGAGATTGCATTTGATGAAATTCCAGCTTCCTACTGTACCACGTCCGCTATCAGGATGCATGGAGTTTCCGTTTTGGTCTATTGCATCAAAATACTGCCTTAAGCATAAACCGTTGTCGAATTCAAGGTCCACACCTATATACCTTCCGTTTTGGTCCTGTGGCATTATCCAATAAGATAAAGTGGTATTAGCTGTTACATTTATATTCAAATCATCGTAAGCGGTAAAATAAGAATACGAATTGTAGTTTGCACTGTCGTAACCTGCAAGCATCAGTGCGGTATTGCCGCTGTGGTAGGATTCATTGGTCTTGATGCTGCATTCAGGATAAAGACCGCTTGAATATCCATATACACTTTCTCTTAAATATATATTGCTGCTGTAAGGTGTGCCCATTACGCGGGTGAATCCACTTGCCTGTGCAGCGTTTCGTCCGTCGAAATCAGCAGCAATCCCGGTTGTAGGATCATTAAACAACTGAAACTCATAGATTCTTGCACAATTGTCTATATCTGCAGTGTTGATATAAAGTCTTACATATCTTGCACGGAAAGGGGTTACAAACCGGTCGGTAACTCCGAGTGTATTTCCTGTTACCACGTCTACATCAGTCCAGTTATTCACACCGTCGCTGCTTATCTGCAGGCGGAAGGCACTGGTATAATAGCCTGTACAAGGGCTACCTGAGCCTTTTTCGTGGACTACTTTCCAGCGGTTTACTGTCATAATACTGCCAAGATCAAGCTTAAGCCAGGAATTGTTCCCTGCACCCTGTCCTGTACACCATTTATCGTGGATACTCGATGTATCCGCATATGTTGTACCATTGACTGCATTTGCTGCTGGTTCGTTGGAAAGCTGACTGCTTGCTGTTGCAGTCTTATTTAGGGCAAGATTGACATTGGGTGCATCATTGTCTACCGTTACAACAACGGGATAGCTTGTCCACTGGGTGATTTTACCTGCACTATTTTCTACTAACAAACCGAACTTAAAATCTCCTTCACCTTGCTGATAATCATTTGGGTTGACAGTGATTTCCCACGTATTGTTTCCCGCATATACTCCATTAATATCGGTAGAGTTGGTAAGACCGACTTTGCTCATTCTGAAAGTGACCTTGCTGATAGTGGAATAATCAGTTATGACGGCCTTAACATTGACGCTTCCGCCCCGAATAACTTTTGAACTTGCAGTAAAGGAGTTTATTGCAGGGCTACTCTGTACATCGCAGTATATCTCAGAATCAGAGGTCTGGACATTCATACTGTTTCCTGATGCACTGGATACATTTAGCTGAAAGTCAGTATAACTTCCGTCATAAAGCCTGCTATCCGGCGTGGTTGTTGAATTAAAGAGAGTATATCCGCTGCCAGACGCATAGTAATAGTTGTAATCTCCAGGAGAAATTATATAAAAATCTAACTCTGTAGAGCCGTTGGCTTCCTCTAGATCCACCATCTTATGCTCTTCGTTATTATTATCGCTTACACTTTCGTCTATATGCCATACGGCGATACCTCCGTAGTTGGAATAGGAGCTAAGCGAAGCATCAAAACCATTGAATTCTCTGTTTTCAATCAAAAAGTACTGCTTGGGGTTGGCAGTGTTTATTCGCAGCACTTTGTATCCGGTGGAATGGTTAAAGCTGTTAACCTGATACTGGCCTGCCCTGTTTGCGATTTGTGGCACGGCATACTTTAAAAGAGTTTTGCAATATGCATCCATATGTGCTGGAGTTTGTCCGGCATATTGTCCGGCTAAGCAGTTATGAGGGCCAGTACCCATAAGACTGTGGATTCCTACGCCGTAAGAAGATCCGTCAAGGTCATATAAGTCGGGCAGTCCTAAAACGTGTCCTATCTCATGGCAGAAAACTCCCAATGTTGCCATATAGTTGACGTGTATTTCGCCTTCAATTCCATATGAAGATCCGGGTATTTTGACACCATCGAGGGTCTGTGTCGATGCCATGGCTCTATGTGCCCATACGGCAGGATAGGTTTGGCCCATACTTTGCTCATAGCCAGCAATAATAATAGCCGTACAGAGCTCGGTTGGAGAAAGCATGGAGTCTCCGTTTGTATCTAAGACAGCAAAATTAACTGAAGAATTTACACTGCTCATAATTTCAGGAATCAGTGCATCAATCTGATTACTAATTTTCCCTTTATCAGCAGTTCCAGGATGGTTCCTATTTAAACTTACCCTTACAACACCATCATTGGCAGTGCCGCTAGTCTCTGCGACAGGTCCGAAAATAGCCTTTCCTCCCGAGTTTTCGTCATAGTAATTTCTGAATGTAGCGCCAGAGGTCCCGAAAAACTGACTATTCCACTGCGCATCCGTGTAGGTTAAGGCCCTGTCATTGAAGCTGACCAGGACAACCAGTAATTTCTGATTAGGTACCGCATTTGGATGAGTTGTAAAGGTTGTAGTAGTTAAAGCTGCTGTACTGGCAGATGTACTGGCTGTTGTGGTAGTAGCTGATGTAGCAGCTATGGCACCAGCTGTAGAAGAAGATCCAGTGGTTTGACCAGTCTGCGTTGCCTGAAGAGATGCGGATGTATCGTTTTTACCTGTCAGAGGAAGACCTTTTTTCCAACGTAATACATCTCCTGATTTTAGGTATCCCTTCTTTGACAGCTTCTTTGAATACTTTACCGAACTCTTCTGAAGCTTGTTATCCTTCAGTTCATTAAAATACCAACAGCCGTCCTGTCCTTTTTCAATGGCTTCACCAGTTTCCGATTCAACCCAATTGAAATTCTCATCTCCGTGTTGCCTGTATTGAAATTTTTCTCCATTAGGTTGGACGGATGTTTGCCAATCCTCGCATGCAGGCATTGCATATGCAGCCATTGAAATCGCAAGAAGCGCTGCACACAGAAAGATGAATGAGCAGGTAATTTTTAATGGTTTCTTATACATATAATTCCTCCCTTTATTTATTACCTATCATTCTATACTAAAAAATATAGGTCATATGTCATGAGTTCACAGCTTAATGTCATTGCTTTTTTGGCAATACTGATGATGCTCATGATATCGGAGTGACAATCATCAATTGAAATGGGACTATGACGAAGTCATGAATATTCAGAAAAACATATTAGAAAAAATTGTACAAAAACTGGATGAAGCTGTAGTATAAAAATCCCGAGACCATCAGGTCCCGGGATTTCTAATAATTATAGTCTATTTTTTAATAATGATATCATCAACGTATGCTTTATACTGTCCGGTTGAAGCCGGTTGGTCATAGGCCACCATTATTTTTTTGATGACCTTGCCTTCGCACCACTGTCCGATTTTTGAAGTTATAAAGTTCCATTGACCAACCTCTCCACGTCCACCGGAACCTGGGTTGCCAGCATATATTCCTCCGTTGGGATGCATGCTGACTCCGTTATAATCAACAGCACCAAATTGTCTCAGGTTGGTACCGTCGGTAAATTGCAGATCGACACCTACATATCTTCCGTTTTGGTTTACCGGAAGAATCCAGTAGGAAAGTGTTGTGTTTGCTGTTACTGTAAGGTTGACATTGTCATAGACTGTACAGTAGCAGTAGGAACTATATTGATAATTGTCTGTTCCTGCTGCCAGTAAAGCACCGTTTCCACCATGATATGACTGATTGAATGTTAAACTGCAAGTTGGAGTTGTGCCGCTTGTAAAGCCTGTAACATTTGAGCTGTATGCTATTGTATTAGAATAATCAGGTGTGCCGGGAACCTTTAAATAACCATTCGGACGTGACAGGTTCTGACCTTCGAAATCATAACTGATACCGTTATACTTTGTAGGATACTCCTCCTGAATGACTATATCATCAATATAACCTTTAAACTGTCCGATTGAAGTCGGTTGGTCATATGCTACCAAAATCTTCTTAATAGTTAGGCCGTTGCACCACTGTCCGAGATTGCATTTGATGAAATTCCAGCTTCCTACTGTACCACGTCCACTATCAGGATGCATGGAGTTTCCGTTTTGGTCTATTGCATCAAAATACTGCCTTAAGCATAAACCGTTGTCGAATTCAAGGTCCACACCTATATACCTTCCGTTTTGGTTCTGCGGCATGATCCAATAAGATAAAGTGGTATTAGCTGTTACATTTATATTCAAATCATCGTAAGCGGTAAAATAAGAATACGAATTGTAGTTTGCACTGTCGTAACCTGCAAGCATCAGTGCGGTATTGCCGCTGTGGTAGGATTCATTGGTCTTGATGCTGCATTCAGGATAAAGACCGCTTGAATATCCATATACACTTTCTCTTAAATATATATTGCTGCTGTAAGGTGTGCCCATTACGCGGGTGAATCCACTTGCCTGTGCAGCGTTTCGTCCGTCGAAATCCGCAGCAATTCCGGTTGTAGGATCATTAAACAACTGAAACTCATAGATTCTTGCACAATTGTCTAGATCTGCAGTGTTGATATAAAGTCTTACATATCTTGCTCGGAAAGGGGTTACAAACCGGTCGGTAACTCCGAGTGTATTTCCTGTTACCACGTCTACATCAGTCCAGTTATTCACACCGTCGCTGCTTATCTGCAGGCGGAAGGCACTGGTATAATAGCCTGTACAAGGGCTACCTGAGCCTTTTTCGTGGACTACTTTCCAGCGGTTTACTGTCATAATACTGCCAAGATCAAGCTTAAGCCAGGAATTGTTCCCTGCACCCTGTCCTGTACACCATTTATCGTGGATACTCGATGTATCCGCATATGTTGTACCATTGACTGCATTAGCTGCTGGTTCGTTGGAAAGCTGACTGCTTACTGTTGCAGTCTTATTAAGGGCAAGATTGACATTGGTTGCATCATTGTCTACCGTTACAACAACAGGACAGCCTGTCCAGCGAGTAGTTTTACCTGCACTATTTTTTACTAATAAACCGAACTTAAAATCTCCTTCTCCAACCTCGTAATCATTAGGATTGACAGTTATTTCCCATGTATTGTTTCCGGCATATACTCCGTCAATATCAAAATTTCCGGTAAGACCAACTCTATTGATGTTAAAAGTGACGTTGCTGATAGTGGAATAATCAGTTATAACGGCCTTCACATTAACGCTTCCACCGCGTATAACTTTTGCACTTGCAGTAAAGGAGTTAATTACAGGAGCAACGGTATTCTGGACATCGTAATATATCTCGGAACCCGAGGCCTGGACATTCATACTATTTCCTGATGCACTGGTTACATTTAGCTGAAATTGAGTATAACTTCCATCATAAAGTTTGCTATCTGGGGTGGTTGTTGAATTAAAGAGGGTATATCCACTGCCAGACGCATAGTAATGGTTGTAATCTCCAGGAGAAATTATATGAAGATCTAACTCTGTAGAGCCGTTGGCTTCCTCTAGATCCACCATCTTATGCTCTTCGTTATTATTATTGCTTACACTTTCGTCTATATGCCATACGGCTATACCTCCGTAGTTGCAAAAACCGCTAAGTGAAGCATCAAAACCGTTAAATTCTCTGTTTTCAATCAAAAAGTACTGGTTGGGATCGGAAGTGTTTATTCGCAGCACTTTGTATCCGGTGGAATGGTTAAAGCTGTTGACCTGATACTGGCCTGCCCTGTTTGCGATTTGCGGCATGGTATATTTTAAAAGTGTTTTGCAATATGCATCCATATGTGCTGGAGTTTGTCCGGCATATTGTCCGGATAAGCAGATATTTCCGCCAGAACCCATAAGACTGTGGATTCCCACGCCGTGAGAAGATTCGTCAAGGTCATATAAGTCGGGCAGTCCTAAAACGTGTCCTATCTCATGGCAGAAAATTCCCACTGTCGCCATATGGTTGACGTGTATTTCACCTTCAATGCCATATGAAGAACCGAGTATTTGGACACCATCGTAGGTCTTTCTCGGTGACTTCACACCGGCTCTGTGTCCCCATACGGTAGGATAGATATCTCTGTTCATACTTTGCTCATAGCCGGCAATAATAATAGCCGTACAGAGCTCGGTTGGAGAAAGCTGTGAGTCTCCGTTTGTATCTAAGGCAGCAAAATTAACTGAAGAGTCTACACTGCTCATAATTTCAGGAATCAGTACATCAATCTGCTCCATAATGTCCCCTTTTCCTGCTGTTCCAGGATGGTTCCTATTTAAACTTACCCTTACAACGCCGTCATTGGCAGTGCCGCTTGTCTCTGCGACAGGTCCGAAAATAGCCTTTCCTCCTGAGTTTTCGTCATAGTAATTTCTGAATGTACCGCCAGAGGTCCCGAAAAACTGACTATTCCACTGCGCATCCGTGTAGGTTAAGGCCCTGTCATTGAAGCTGACCAAGACAACCAGTAATTTCTGATTAGGTGCGGCAGTCGGATGAGTTGTAAAGGTTGTAGTAGTTAAAGCTGCTGTACTGGCAGATGTACTGGCTGTTGTGGTAGTAGCTGATGTAGCAGCTATGTCACCAGCTGTAGAAGAAGATCCAGTCGTTTGACCAGTCTGCGTTGCCTGAAGAGATGCGGATGTATCGTTTTTACCTGTCAGAGGAAGACCTTTTTTCCAACGTAATACATCTCCTGATTTTAGGTATCCCTTCTTTGACAGCTTCTTTGAATACTTTACCGAACTCTTCTGAAGCTTGTTATCCTTCAGTTCATTAAAATACCAACAGCCGTCCTGTCCTTTTTCAATGGCTTCACCAGTTTCCGATTCAACCCAATTGAAATTCTCATCTCCGTGCTGCCTGTATTGAAATTTTTCTCCATCAGGTTGGACGGATGTTTGCCAATCCTCGCATGCAGGCATAGCATATGCAGCCATTGAAATCGCAAGAAGCGCTGCACACAGAAAGATGAATGAGCAGGTAATTTTTAATGGTTTCTTATACATATAATTCCTCCCTTTATTTATTACCTATCATTCTATACTAAAAAATACAGGTCATATGTCATGAGTTCACAGCTTAATGTCATTGCTTTTTTTGGCAAATACCGATGATTCTCATGCTATTGAAATGACAATCATCAATTATAAATTTAATAGTAAATGCTACTTGTTTATAAAGTGCCAAAGTACATCATTAGAAATATTTTTACTTTTATAAATATTTTGAGGGAAAAGCCTGTTAAGAAACAAACTTTTCCCTCAAAATATTTTACGCTTCTATATAGTACTGAAAACTTTTATTATAATTATGCTACTTTACTCCATATTTAACTATCTATTTAAGGTAAATATTCGGTGTTGGTGGTTCTGCCATTCCATTGCCTAAGAAGAATCCAGTGTGAGGAGGCTGATTATACGCTGTGTTCTGCCATGCTATACCCATCCTGTAAATCGGGTCATGCATTAATGTATAAATTCTGCGGGTTGTAATGGCTGTAGTTGTGTAGATAC
The DNA here is from genome assembly GCF_000179595.2 of Acetivibrio cellulolyticus CD2. Taxonomy (NCBI): domain Bacteria; kingdom Bacillati; phylum Bacillota; class Clostridia; order Acetivibrionales; family Acetivibrionaceae; genus Acetivibrio; species Acetivibrio cellulolyticus. The sequence goes on from NZ_JH556653.1 coordinate 2,134,529, forward strand.
GTAAAGCAGTATTATCAGATGTTGCAAATATTACTTCTTCTCTCCAGTCTCCAAATATATCTGCCTGTAAACACGGCGTGGCTTTTGTACCATTGCATGAAGTACATCCACTAGCTGAAAGCAATGTACCATTATTATATTTATATATTGTTGTACCGTCTAAAATCTCGCGTAGTTCATCTCCATCCCACCATATTGCAAAATTCTTTTGAGTAGGAGCTGTACCAAGATTCGTTCCTGTAGAGCTATATAGTGGTGATCCTGCCGCCCACAGTTCTTCTCCAGGAGAAGATGCAAGAATGTCACCTGAACAAGCTCTACCACAGTCGGCTGTATGAGTATACCTGAATATTTGAGTCCCCGTTTTTGCATCTAATAAGACTGCCCCCTTTGATCCTTCAAGAGCTGACCATACCTCCAAACCAGATCTATTTGGATCAAGATCACCAAAATGCATTGCATCTCCATGGCCTAAACCTGTTTGCCACAAGCCCTTGCCATTGTGATCAATAGCAGATGTTCCCTGCAGGATTTCATCACAGCCGTCACCATCAACATCTCCTACACTGAGGTTATGGTTACCTTGTCCTGCCCACGAAGAATTACCACTGTCATTGCTGTCAAATATCCATCTTTGGGTGAGTTTTCCGTTTCTGAAATCCCATGCTGCAAGTACCATTCTTGTATAGTATCCACGTTGCATAACAAGACTTGGACGTTGTCCATCAAGATAAGCCACACATGCCTTGAAACGGTCTACTCTATTACCGTACTTGTCACCCCAGTCAGAAACAGTTCCTCTTGCAGGTACATAGTCTACAGTTGCAAGCACAGCGCCTGTCTCCCCGCTGAATACAGTAAGATATTCCGGTCCTGATAATATGTATCCACTTGAGTTGACATAATTTGCACTCGCATTACCTATAACAGTGCCTTTTCCATCTATAGTTCCATCTGCTGTCTTACATGCAACTTCTGATTTTCCATCACCATCTAAATCGTAAACCTGGAACTGAGTATAATGTGCACCGCTACGAATATTTTTTCCGAGGTTTATTGTCCACATCTTTTTGCCTGATAAAGTGTACCCCTCCAGATATGTTGGATCAGTAACTCCTGAGTTTGCATTATCCTGAGTCACTCCTTCCCATTTTACCACGATCTCATATTGTCCGTCACCGTCCAAATCACCGGTGCTGCAATCGCCTGCAACATACCCGCTTGCTGGTGCAGAAATAGGTACTTGTAAATACTCCTGACTCAAAACGTTTGCTGTTTTTGATGAAGTCTGTTCCTGTCCATTTATAACCGGACTAACCATATATGTTGAGCTTGTACTTCCGCTTGTATCCACATAATTTGTTGCGCCTGTAATAGGTGAAGAGTTTACTTTGGTTCCATTACGATATAAATTGAATGCAATGCTGGAAGGGTCAGTCCCCAACATTCGCCAGCTAACAAAAACTCCGTTGCTTACTTTTACTGCAACTAACCCTCTGTCCAGATTTTCCATCTGTCTTGCGCCTGCTGCTGGTGTCTGTATAGGTGTAGGTGTTTGCACTTGTGTTTTTGTTGGCGTAGGTGTAAAAGTTACAGGAAGTGTTGTACCTGCTGGGAACTGAGAAATAAACCCTAACAGGTAACTTCTCATGTAGGCAAAATCAATTGAGTTAACTGCATTATCTGCATTAACATCACCAGCTGCATTGCCGTTAGAAGCAGGGAAACTGGGACTTGTCCCCATAAGATAGGATCTCATCAATGCAAAATCAATTGAATTTACATTGTTATCTCCATTGAGATCACCATACTTTGTTGAAATCACAGTATCTGCAGATAATCCAATGTTTGGTAATAAGCTCATAATCATTCCAAACACAATCAAGAATACTACTGTCTTCTTCATCAATACTAATCCCCCTTTTATAAATTTAAATTGTTTATTAAATATGAATATATACTAATTATTTTTGTGGGTACATTTCTATTTTAATTATACATTTTTTTTATAAACTTAAATAGATTAAGAATTATTTCCAGCATGAAAATATATCATTATTTTTTTAGTTTGTACCACATAAGACCATTTATTTAATTAAGTTATATTATATCCTGAAATTTTTTTTACAAATTCAGTAAAAATAGGCGGTTTTAATATAGCGTTCTTCACAATTATCTGTTATAATATAGGTAGAGCGACATTTCATTCGCACTATAAGTTGTGCTTTCAATTAATTCTATTTTTATATTGTGAAAATGGGGATTAGATATGAATATCAGTAAGTTATTCAGAAGGTTTTGGGCATACTGTTTTGATATTATGATAGTATGCGGAATTAATTCAGGAATTCTTCTACTTACTAAAGTACTTGATACCAATAATACACTTAACGCAGCATTACAAGAATTACGCACAGTTTTTTCAAAAGGAATATTGGTTAATATATTAAACGGACAAGCTTATTACATAGCATTGTTCTTTTTGTCGTATGGTTTATTATTTCTGATATATGAAATTATTTTCTTGAGCTCAAAATTATCTGCAACTCCCGGCAAGTTAATCCTACGTTTGGAAGTTGCTTGTGGCAATAAAGTCAACTTTTTTAAAGTTTTCACCAGATCATTGCTAAAAGTCATAGCAACCTTAGTTTTTCCCCTTACTTTTATTGCCTTTTTAATTTCAGCTTGTACCCATACAAAGCAAACACTACATGACAAATTAGCAAATACATACGTAATTACTGTAAATACTTCAAACCGTGGTACTACTCCCCACATGTCTCTTAACGAATTTTTTGAAGAAATGACAAGCAGAGGCTTGAGAATGTATAGTGAACAAAAAGCTTTGGCAGAAGAAATTTATGGTTCACCCGTAATCGACCCTGCTAAATCAAATGAAACAGCTTCCTTAGTTGGTATTTTAGTATTGGTTTTTTCGATTATTCTTAATTTAAGTTTGCTTTCATATTCTTATCCCGATATCAAAAATTATGTACAGGATTTCACATTATATTATACTCAAAAACTCTAAATCAATAAGAAAAAGACTTTCAAATCATATCTGAAAGTCTTCTCTTTGGCGGAGAGAGAGAGATTCGAACTCTCGGACGGGGTTAACCGTCACACGATTTCCAGTCGTGCGCCTTAGACCAGCTCAGCCATCTCTCCACAAAAACATATTAAATTCAAACCGCTATAATATTGTACAACAGATAATATACCTTGTCAATGAAATATAACACTTAAAAGTGAGATATTTTTTTCCATATCTACTGTGAAACGTCCGGATCCTCAGTTATAGCCTTTCTATAGTTCTCAATTTCTTCGCAAAGCGTATTGTTGTTCTTTTCAATTATCGCAACATATTGTTCCAAAATCTTAGCTGTTTCACTTGTCTTATTATCTGCTACGAATTGCCGATAGCTATTTAAAAGCTTTTCATCAATTTTATTTGTCTCATAGCTGAAAGCAGGACTATTATCAAAACCGAAAAGATAGGCATGAAAATAATACTGGTAATCACTTGTCATTTCAGATTCCTTAATAGAATTAGGATATTTACCCAGGTAGTTTTCAATAGTAATTATGCTTTGCGCCAGTTCGCTCCATGAAGTTGAACCTCCATTGCCCATTTCGTTCATTCTTTTCGATTCCGCAGCTTTATAAACAATGTACTCCTTTACTTCATCCTGCAAATTACCTGTATATTTTTCCAACACCTGATAATTTTGGATAGGTGTATATGAACCTTCATCACTTACAATGCTGTAGCCTCCATCTAATATTTCCTTTACAAGGGATCTGACTTTTTCATCCTTAATATCCCCTATCTTATTTCGATCAAAGTTATATTCAAAGGTTTTTGACAACTCACTCTGAACACTTTCTTCCATTAAGCTATCCTCATATATACTCAAATATCTTGACTGTATTTCTTCAAAGCTCAAAATCATTGTCGTAGCTTCTTCCTTGTTAACATTCTTAACCTTCCCATCTATAAAAGACAAGGCCTCGAGAGGCCTTGTTTTTTCATTTATAGTATTATTATATTCATTCATTGATGTACTTGCAGGTTCCTTTTCCCATATCTTTTGGTCTTTTACCATATCTTTTATTTCATCATATGGTATTTCAAACTCTAGAGGACCAACATTAGCTGTAGTGTAAGGAATTGTTTGGAAGTATAGTACCAAGCCGTTTTCCTTGATGTAAAAACCCTGATTATCTTCCAAAGCTGTGATTTCTTTTTGAAGTGCCTTACCTGATTCTTTAACCTTTTTAGTAAGTAGTGGAGTAAGCTTGTCCTTATTTTTAACCAGGTCTGCCAATTCAAACTGGGTTCCATTTCTCAAATTGAAGTTGATTGCCTCAAAGTATTCATCTGGTTCTTCCAGATTTACAACATAGTTTTCCAATATTAACTTAATACTTAGTGTGTATTTTGACCTAAAAGCAACTTCATAGGAAACATTTAATACTTGTTGAATCTTTACATCACTTGCTCCTGAAGCTGTATCACCTGCTACATCGCCCATCATTGAAGCAACTTCTTTATATTTATCAATCCTTGCTTTAAATGCTCCATTTACTCTTTCTTCAAGAGCCTTATCACACATATTAGATACTTTTGGATATTTAATAATTGATTCTAATCCTTCTTTAGTATTGTCTTCCTTTATTTCCTCAATAACATAATCATTATTTAACTTTGACTCATCAATTACCAAGGGTGCTGGTGCAGGTGTTCCTTCAGCTCCTTTGTTTCCCTGCTTTGCTCCTGAACAACCACTAAATACAAATGTCAACAATAATAGAGCAACTACTAATCTTTTCATTAATCTACCTCCTCAATAAAATAAACTTACATTATGGGCAAAAAAATTATATTTCACCCCACCTCCCTTTAGAAAAAATAGTTAATTATAATTAAAGTTCAGGATTGACTTATTGCATAATAATATTATGCCATAATAATGACTCAGTAGCAAAGCTATTCTACATTTCTTTAGTGCAATATTCTGTCATATATTTGGTGTTTTTTGCCCTAATCTCTGTAAATTGATATATTTGGCGATTTGAAGCCAATAGGCTGTGTAATAAGACACAAATACATTAATGAAAAATAATATTACACAATGGGCTTATATTATGGTATAATCTATACACCATAAGTTTACTCTGGAGGATGTTATGTCGAAGAAAATAACAATGGAAGATATCGCAAAAAAAATAGGTATGTCTAAAAATACAGTATCTCTTGCTCTGCGCAATATGCCTGGTATTAACGATCAGACACGCAAGCTTATATTTGATACTGCCAAACAATTAGGCTATGAATATAAAAAAAGTTTTGTTGATTATAAGTCTAACGAGACATCCTATAAAAATATCTGTCTGATTTTCTCCAGAGACACACATAAATCTGAAGATTTCTTTTCATATATACAATACGGTGTAGAGGCAGAGGCAAAAAAGAACAATTTAAACACTATTATATATTGTTACGATGAGAATACAGAAGAATTTGAAACTCCTCTCAGTGTAAAAGAAGGTATTATATCTGGTATTATTACTCTTGGCAGGATATCAAGAAAAACACTACACTCAATTATGAAATTTAATCTGCCCCTTGTAATAATTGACCATTATTTCGATGATTTAGCATGTAATTACGTGCTCACAGATAACATTTCTGGTGCTTGCGTATTGACAGAACATCTAATTAAACTTGGCCATAAAAAAATAGGCTTCATTGGTGATATATCTATATCCAGCAGCTTTTCTGACAGATATCAGGGGTTTACCAAAGCCCTCAAAAAATATTCCATACCCTTGAATGACTCTTTATCCATAACTGATAAATGTCCTTCTATACTTGTAAATGAAGGTCTAGGAAGAGTAGTTGAAGAGTTGAAAGAACTTCCTGAGCTGCCAACAGCGTTTGTTTGCTGTAATGACCGCGAAGCAATTACCGTTATTACCGCTTTAAAATCCATGAATATATCGGTTCCAGATGATATTTCCATTGTAGGTTTTGACAACATTGAATCTTCAAATAATATTACTCCAGAACTAACTACCATGCATATTTCAAAAGAAATCATGGGGCAACGGTCTGTACGAAGTTTAATTGCAAGAATAAATAATATAGATACACTATCGGAAAAAATACTTTTACCATCTACTTTTATTGAAAGAAGCTCAACAAAAAAATTGTAATAATACTTCTTAAAAAAGAGAAGATGTAAAATTCATCTTCTCAATTCTCAAATTGTTGTTCCTATTTAATATTGATTAAAATTATCATACTTTTCATGCCTTAAATCAAAATCCAAACATTATTGAACAAGCCCCAATAAGCAATAAACTAAAAATAAAAGGTGATACCGATACTAACATGGTTATAGCAGCCGCTGTATGCATTGTTCTAAAGAACTTTACCGTTAAAAACACAAAAGCTCCTAATAAAATAAAATAAATCAGTGCTATAATAGTACTAGGAAACTTTGTTAAGGGAATTAGCCGTCCTAAAAAATAGGTTATTGCTGATATTCCCACACCCATAAGTATATCCAAAAAAACATTGGGTTTTTTAGCACCTGCAGACCTATTATTATCGGAATCTGCATTAAAAATGTCAGGACCTTCTTGAAAATCATTCATACATCTCGTACCACCTTTCCATTAAGGAATTTAAAAATAAAATGACGGTTTATATATATCAGACTTATCACACAAAGTAATTGAAAATCTGTTAAACCTATCAGCGAAATCTTCTCTACACGTATAAATTCCAATAAAAACCTAAAACTCAAGTAACAATTTAAGAATATTTTAAAAAGTTCTCCAGGTTCGACACCTTTGTTCTTTTTCCACCTCAAAAAGAACACTAATAATATATCAAATATCATTTCATAAATTTGTGTGGGATGCCTTGTTATATGATCTCCAAAATCCATACCCCAAGGTAGATTTGTCGGCTGTCCATAGCAACATCCTCTAAAGAGACATCCTAAGCGCCCGACAGCCATACCTGCAGCTACAGGAATAGCAATCTGATTTCCCATTCTCTCTGTTATCCTGAACATTTTCTTGGCTAAAAATGTACCAACTGCACCTCCAATTAGTCCTCCTACAATAGTTCTGCCTGATAATAGCACCTTAATAGAGTTTGGCGTGGAATTCAGTTCATTCCAGTACATAAATATAATTGGTAATTTCGAGCCAATTGCACCTCCGGCAATCGCAAAAATAGCAATATACAGGGCGTTGGATTTCCTTATATTATCCCTTCTTAATTGAGTTTTAAAAATTACAAATCCTGTAATCAATGCTAATAGCATAAAAACAGGATACGCTTCAACAGGAATTCCACCAATGTAAAAAAGTACAGGTTTTAACCCCATTGTTTCAGTTTCCATGCTTGCTTCCCTTTCTACTCCTTAGACACGTTACAATTCTTTATCTTTTTACCGACTCTACAACATTGACCATTAGGATTATTTAAACATCCATATAGTTTCATTGCACCACAAAAACCTAACGCCCCTGACGTCTTAAGTACTGCAAGTATGCCAGTAATTACCCATCCTATAATGGGATTTATGAAATACAAAAAAACAAGAGCAGCCCCTGAAAAAACCGCACCTACTGTATGAGCAAACCATACGGCATTTTCATCAAGGATAATACTCTTTGATTTAAAAAAACGATCAAATGTATTTGTATACAAAAATACCAAAGGAGCATTCTTCACTTTAATTAATGCCGAAAAAACTAATATAACAAAACAGGTTAACACAATCACTTTGCTTTGCAGAACTAATGAGCACCAAAGCATAAGTGAGATAGTATACTTGCAAAAGTTAAATGAACCATTAGGTATTTCTACCGGCTTATATTCCTTCATTTTAAACTCGTTCCCTCCTTTTTAATATTTTAGGGAAAAACATCCCAGTGTTTTGCTTGTAATTATGATATTCAGGAAATCTTTGCAGAAGCATCTTTTCTTCCTGTCTTGCACGATAAGCCATAAACGGTACAAAAACCACAGATACCGCCACTATAGATAAAATATTCCTATATACCATGCATCCCCCGTAAAACATCAGAATAATAGAAGCATATAAGGGGTGTCGTACAAATTTATACATTCCTGTCTGTATTAATGTATGCTCATGATAAATTTTAATCTGGTTAGCCCAATTTCTCCCTAAATTAAATCTTCCGCTAATATTAATTATACAACCAGCAACAATCATAACTGTGCCAATTATCATTAACAACTCTTTTATAAAACCTATACCTACAGGAATAATGCCTACCTTACTTAGCACAATTCCATAAAACAAAAGAAAAAAAAGTGTCATAGTTCCTGTCTCAACAACGGACTTTTTTTCCTTTTGTACTTTCTCCTTTCTTGAAAACAAAACAAAATCTATATATATAGCAAGAAATAATGAAAACACACATAAACAAATCACAACTTGTATAACTATAAGGAATACTCCCTGGCTCAAAAAGTTCCTCATATTTCCTTCTCCCTATGAATTGTATTATATGCCGAAAATGGAATTTTCCTCAAATTCTCAGTAATAATATGAACACATTCCTTTTGCATTGATTTCATATCAAAATTATATGCGTCTATAAAAGAACTAACACTAATACGGAAAGTATTCTGATCAATATACTCCATCTTCTTTTCTTTTGATTTAATAAAAAAGTCCAAAGGTACAATATGTTTAAAATCATTTAGAAATTTGAAGCAGCTACAGGTTGTATTTATATCTTTAATACTCTTCCCCGCATTTTTTAAAGCATCTTCAATCGTAAATGCAAAAGTATTATTGATTAAATGTATATAGTCCTGTATTCTTGCATCTCGCGTTATGGGAGTAAAGCCACCCTTTGAAGTCTTATACAAGTAAGACATAGCAACTCTTTCCACATTGCAAGGTAATGGTATAAAATCATTAAATTGCAACATCCCGTTCGTTTGTTTCTCTAACCGCTTCAGAACTCCCGAAAGGGTAACTCTGTTTTTCTTAACATCATTGTTAGTTCTTCCGAAAAAAGCAGCAGGCTGAAAATTAACTCCCCTTACATATGGCTGATTTAAACCGAAAGTAAAAATCTGACCAACTTCGTCATCATTAATCCCTTTAGATATAGTAGCTACCAGTGTTGTTGGAATTTTATATTTGGCAAGGTTATCTATTGCTTTTCGTTTCTTCTCTAACAAGTTTTCTCCTCTTAAATCTTGATAGGTTGATTCCTTAAAACCATCAAACTGCAAATATATTTCAAATCCACCGACAAACTGCCCCAATTCCTTCACAAACGCCTCATCTTCCGCTATTCTGATACCATTTGTATTTAACATGACATACTTAAACTTCTTGGTTTTTGCCAACTTTATGATTTCAGTAATTTCAGGGTGCAGAGTTGGTTCCCCCCCGCTTATTTGAAGGATTTCCGCCTGTCCGCCTTCTGATTCCTGAAAAAAGTCCATCATATTTTCAATTTTGTCAAGCCCTAAAAAATGCCCTTTCCCTGCATCTGCATAACACAACGGACAATGTAAATTGCATTTTGCTGTAACCTCAATTAAGCCTATACAAGCATGTTGGTCATGCTGTGGGCATACTCCGCAATCAAATGGACAACCTTTATCTACCTTTGTGTGTACCTTCATTCGTGTTCCCGGTTTATCATACTTCCTTTTTTTTAGGTGATAATCCGCTATTTCTTCAAGAATTTCCAACTGTTCCCCATGCGTAGAACAATACTTAAGCAAATACACTTCTTTATCCTTTAATACCACCTTTGCAGGAACTGTTTGAAGGCATTCAGGGCATAGGCTATTCGTAAATTCGTAAAAAACATAGTCTCTATTTGAGTTTTCTCCTGCATTTTGATTTTTTAATTATAGTACCTCATTATTAAAATTAACCCCTTTATTGAAAAAAGGTTATTGTAATTATTCGAGTTTTACTATATATTACCTCTTTTTTGTAAAAACTTCAATCTTAGGAATAGCTGAAGTTATATTTTTAGTATTGCTAAACTATTCAGAAGCGCTACCTCTTTTTGATATGACGTATTTTAATTCTTAGCTCGTAGAGAAACATTCTTACTTATGGTATGTCTCACCGTTTAATATTTTGAACCCCCTGAATATCTGTTCAAGCAGAATCAGCCTGGCTAGTTGGTGCGGAAATGTCATATCAGATAAACACAGCCGGAAATCAGCTTTTTGGATAATTTCATCATCTAATCCCAACGATCCTCCAATTACGAATGTAAGGTGCGATTTGCCAGAAATAAAAAAGGAATTGAGCTTTTCAGCAAATCCCTCAGAGTCTAACTTTTTTCCTTTTAGGTCTAAAACTATCAAAGCCGATCCATCCTTAACTTTCTTTAAGATACGCTCAGCTTCCTTCCTTTTTACCTGCACTTCCTGAGCTTCACTTAAATTTTCCGGTGCCTGCTCATCATCCACTTCTACAATTTGAAGTTCACAAAACCTTGAAAGCCGCTTACTGTATTCACTTATACCTTCTTTCAAATACTTTTCCTTCAGCTTCCCAACCACAACCAGCGTTATCTTCATTACTTCCTCCTATACCTCAATTACTTCTCCAACACGGTCACGCAAAGCCACCGAAAGCATTATGTCTTTGCTCGGGCAAATATCATTTTCGCCAAGTACATTGCAAACTGTTTGATATGCAAGCTCCGGGAAATTATTTTCACGGCTCAAATGGCCCAATAAGAACTTCTTTGTACCATTCTTAGCCAGGTATGCCACTACTTTTCCCGCCATTTCATTTGATAAATGCCCACTATCCCCCAAAATTCTCTTTTTGAGAGGCCATGGGTAAGGCCCTACCTTTAACATTTCAACATCATGATTTGACTCAATTAGCAAAAGATCGCTACCCATTAAATAGCTCAGAAGCTTATTTGTCATATGCCCGATATCTGTAGCAGTAGTAATCTTCTTATTATTCAAAAAAAAGTTAAATCCTACAGGATCACTTGCATCATGAGGAATTGGAAATGCTTTAACAAATATATTGCCTATTTCAAACTCCTCACAGTTATCAAAACAAACTTTATTTTTTATATTTACAGGCCCAATTTCCTGCTCCATAGCATTCCATGTATTTTCATTTGCATAAATGGGAATATCAAACTTACGGGAAAGTATTCCCGCTCCTCTTATGTGATCACTGTGTTCATGGGAAACTAAAACAGCGCTTATTTCCGAAGGATTTTCTCCTATGGTAACAAGCGCTTCTATAATTCTCTTACCGCTCAAACCGGAATCAACCAATATTTTAGTTTTCCCGTCTGATACAAAAAGACAGTTTCCACTACTTCCACTATATAAACTACAGAACTTCATCATTTGTTATCTCCTGACTAATTTATGAAGCCATTAGGGCTCGTAGAATATAAACATACCTTATTTTCTAGAAAAAGTCCATGAAAAAGTGGTATGTAAATACTTCCTTCCTCCTTATTTTGTCGCTCTGACAATATCAGCACCAAGACTTCTAAGCTTATCTTCAATACACTCATAACCTCTATCTATGTAGTTTATATTATATACTTCAGTTTCACCTTCCGCAACCAGCCCCGCAATAATCATTGCTGCTCCCGCCCTCAAATCAGTGGCTTTAACGGGTGCCCCGGAAAGTTTTGGTTTTCCATCGAATACAGCCATTCTTCCCTCTACTTTTATTTGTGCCCCCATACGCTTTAGTTCATCTACATACTGAAACCTGGAATCCCAAATTCCTTCAGTAATTGTGCTGGTTCCATCTGACAAACAAAGAAGCACAGATGCAGGTGGGTGCAAATCGGTAGGAAACCCCGGATATGGGAGAGTCTTAATATTTGCTTTAAGTATTTTTTCTGTTCCTATAACTCTAATCCAATCCCCGTCTTCTTCTACTTTAGCACCCATTTCAATGAGTTTTGCGCTAAGTGATTCTAAATGTTTAGGAATTATATTCCTGATAGTCACATCACCTTTTGTTGCAGCAGCAGCAATCATAAAAGTCCCCGCCTCAATCTGGTCAGGAATCACAGAATGAGTAGCTCCTCCTGAAAGTGTAGTAACTCCCTTTATTTTTATAACATCAGTACCTGCTCCTTTTATATTTGCTCCCATTGCATTAAGAAAGTTCGCTACATCAACAACATGCGGCTCTTTCGCAGCATTTTCAATTATAGTTGTACCTTCAGCCTTAACCGCTGCAATCATAATATTTATTGTGGCTCCCACACTTACAACATCCATAAAAATCTGGCTGCCTATAAGCCTTTCTGCCTCAAGCTTTATTACTCCATGATCTATTTCAACTTTTGCTCCCAACTTCTCAAAACCTTTTATATGCTGATCTACCGGCCTAAAACCAAAATCACAGCCACCAGGGAAAGCAACCTCGGCTTTCTTAAACCTTCCAAGTAACGCACCCAACAAATAATAAGATGCTCTAAGACTCTTTATCATATCATATGTAGCAGTACTAGATCTAACGTACTGAGAATTTATCATCATACTGTCTTTATTGTCAAATTCAACATCACAGCCCAACTCTTTTAAAATATCTATTAAAATTCTGACATCACTTATCTCAGGAATATTTTCAATTTTACAGGGTCCATCTACCAATAAAGCAGCAGGTATAATAGCCACTACAGAATTCTTGGCTCCGCTTATATTTACTTCCCCCATAAGCGGCCTACCGCCCCTAATAACAAACTTCTCCAAAAACAACGCCCCCACTCATTTTCTTTTAACCGGCAAAACATTCCATATTAATTATATTACTATATCGCAATAAGTTACACTTCTAAAATTCATTGATTAGCTTATTTATTTAACGTTTAATTTTACTTCCTCACCATTATAAACTTTAAAGTATCTTTCCTCTATTTTTTCATCTTTCTGGAGTATTACCCTCCATACAGGCAGATCATCCAATACTTTAGTGTCTTTTCCTATGTTTTGCTCGCCAAATCCTATATTAATTTCCTTAATAACCATACCGCTATTATTTATAAGATTTTTTATAAGTATTTGGTAAGCAGGCATTATTTTTTGACCTTTAGTAATTTCATCTACATTTTTATTATTATATTTTAAATAAGTAATTCCATCTTTAGCTATAATTATATCTACATAATTGCTATACAGCCAAAACCCATCCTTTTTTTCCCTGAAAACATATCTCCTTTTACTGTCTGGCAGATCTTCCATACTATCAAAGTAGAAGTTTTCAAATGGGACATTTAACCTTTTAAATAGATTTACAAGATAGTTCTGAACCCTTTTGGAGTCTGCAAAATCAATTGTTTCCTGAGGGTTACTATTACTATACACAAACGTATTTACCTTACTAATTAGTAACTTTCTATTACCACAATCCGCTACTGTGCTTTCATTAGAGTTTCGTTCAGTATATTTTTCGTCTCCGAAAAAGCCCTTTATGATCAAATCTTTATCCAACAATGTGTTAGAGCTGATCAATGTACCTATTTGTTTATTATATACGGGAATATCACATTTTACAATAATACCTCTATCTTCAAGCACTTTATAAGTGTTCTTTATAGCTTCATCAGATACATTATCCGAGTTAAAGGAACTAATCATCATAATAGAAAGAAAAAGATTTAAAAGAACAAATATAAAAATAAGAATACTTTTTGCCCTCGCCCAATCCATAATCAGTCCCCTTTTTTCTCTTTCATTTCAACTACATAGTGCTTATCATCTATCGTTTCTATCACCCAGACAGGTTTTAAATGTTCACTTTCCGTACTGCACTTTGCATCATATGATATGCTTACATCTTTTACAGAAAAATTTTCAAAATTTAAATAATCATACTTTTTAAAAACATCATCAAGAAGATCATAGGGGTAAGTTCTTATTTTCAGGCTATTGCTACCAAACGAAAACTCTTTCATAATCCAATAGCAGCTCAGTACTTTTTTCTTATTAGCATTGATAGTTATTGCGTTATTTACGAAACTTTCCTTTCCCGTATTCACAGGATAATTAAAAAAACAAACAGGCCTTTTATTAACTTTATAATCAAAGGTAAATGTATAATATCCATCTTCGTTATCCTTGACGCCTGACAGGTAAATATCTGCACCTTTCACAAAATCTACTTTTCCGCCAATAAACTCAAGTACGTTTTCTAAAGCCTCTATCTCATTCCCTTTATCAGACTTGTCAAATTGATACAAATAACTATATTCCAATAGCCCATCCCTGTGAAGTTTATAAATTTTACTTGGGTTTCTAAACACAATAGAATTATCCATGTCAATCCCCCATGTAAGCCTTTCTTTGTCACTTCCCAGCACTTTTGTTGCAATATTTTCAAGGTCATTTTTCTTTGTAGGACCAAGATTCGTTATGTCTTGCGGCACCATACTTATTATATCGTCAAAATCTTCCCAACTACTTCCTCGAGGAATCAAAGTATCAGGCTTTATAACATAAGGAGTTTTATTGATACCCATCAATTCGTTCATAACTATATAGTTATATGAATCATCGCCTTCACCAAGCGTTGTAAGCATATTATTATAATCATCTCTGCTCAACCCCTTTGGTCTAAGTGGCAAAACAAACTCATACGTCTTAATTCCGTCATAAATATATAATCCTATATTATTATTAGAATCTACTCTAGGGAGCACAGCCATTTTATATATTCCATCAAATTCATGGTTCGAAATCTTGTCTATCTTTAACAATGATCCCAGAATATTTGTGCTGATCTTTGTTTTGAATTCATACACAAAACTCTTTTTTACAACCACTTCTCCCCAGTACTCTTCAGTGTACGTCTGCTTCTCAACAATATTTTTTTCTCCTAATAGGCTTGATATATAGTATCCTGCCTCATTCCAAAGTTTATCATAATACTCATGACTTTCATCAATAACATAATGAGCCTCATCGTACCCCTCAGTAGCGGTAATTCTATATGGCTTGACATAATCCCCTACATTAATACGAACTTTTTTTTCACCATTTGCAAAAATATTCCATAAAAAATTAGTAGGTAACCCTTCATTCTGATAACTCCAAAGGATACCTACCTGTATAAAACTCGTAATAACCAAAACTAACAATATATAAAATTTAAATCTTTCAACTTTAACCCGTCTCATCTGTTTAATTGCAGACACCTTCTTATTTATTAAATAAACCGTTTAGCATATCTGTAATTTTTAAGAATCCACCCTTTATAGCTTCTTTTATTCCACTATCAAGTACTGAAACTTTAAAACTGTTTATCTGAAGATTAGTTTTACTTACCAGTTTATCGGCCTCGTTCTTCTTATAAGCAATAATTCTGACATCATTTGCACCTTTATTCGGAAGAATTACTTCTTTCATAAATATTCCCGATTCACCTATATCCCATATGTAATCTCCATCTGTATTAGCAAAAGGTTTGTACTTGTGAGTTGTATTGTCATAAATCAGAAGCATGACACTTATTTCTTCCTTTACAGAATTACCACAAACAACATACGATTTTTTGAAAGTAGATTCGTCACCTTCAGGACGAGTTATGGTAACTAAGAACTGATTAGTATCGCTAGTAGCCTTATCCGTTAAAATTGTATATTGCTTAAGCAATTTCTGGTTTTCAACGCCCTCGGCAAATGACGTAATACTAAAACTAACTATCAACAGAATCGTCATTAATATGTAAGTAATTTTCTTGTACATTTTCCTACCACCTTTATTAGGATATATACTCTTCATATATATTATCCTGATTATCTTATATCTACATTATATATCATATATGTTACAAGATTGTTACATGACATTTAAGATTCAATTACATCTTCTTTAATGCCACTCTCATAGTGAATTGGCAATCTAACTATTACTTCAGTACCTTTGCCAAGTTGGCTTGAAATTGAAATGCTCCCCTTATGAGCTTCAATTATCTCCTTGGCTATGGAAAGACCAAGCCCGGTCCCCCCCATTTCACGGGAACGAGCTTTATCAACCCTGTAGAACCTCTCGAAAACCCTCTTTATATCTTCTTCAGGAATTCCTATCCCTGAATCAACTACTTTTACATATGCATCACTATACATTTTTCCTATATATACTGTAATCTTGCCTTTATCAGGAGTATATTTTATTGCATTTGTAAGCACATTCAGCACTACTTGCTCAATTCTATCCTTATCCGCATAAACTTCTGGTTTATCTCCTATCGAAAAACACTCAATTACTTGCCTCTTTTCTTTTGCGGACAATTCAATTTTTTCTACTGAGCTTCTAACAAGGCTCTCAAAACAAAACGGCTGCATATTCCACTGCATTTGCTCATTTTCAAGCCTTGAAAGCTGAAGCAGATCTTTAACCAACCTTGTCATCCTGTCAGCTTCAGAATTTATTACATTGAGAAATCTGTAAGCAGTCTCCTTATCTTCAAGAGCACCATCCATTAGTGTCTCAGAATAACTTTTAATTGAAGTCAACGGAGTTCTTAATTCATGAGAAACATTGGCAACAAATTCTCTTCTCATATTATCAAGTTTTTGCTGAACTGTATTGTCGTGCATAACTGCAATTATGCCTTCTGCTTTATTCTGATCGTTTGTTGACAAAGCAAAATAAACCCGAATATATTTGTTATCAAAACTAAGGCTTGCTTCCTTTGTACTGAATGTTTCAAGGTAAAGCATCTCTTCTATGGTAATGCCTAAATTATACATATTTGAAAACTTATTAAAATCCATATTAAATTCATTTACCCCCAGCATCAGCTTGGATGCTGGATTCGCATGAACGACTTCTCCATCTAGGTTAAAAGCAATTACACCATCTGTCATATAGTTTAATATAGTCTCAATCTTATTCTTTTCTCTTGATATTTCATTTAAAGTCTTTTTTAACTCTTTCGCCATATAATTAAAAGTTTTTGTCAGTTTACCTATTTCATCATCCGATTTGACTTCCTCTACCTGCGTAAAATCACCTTCTGCAATATTTCTAGCTTTGTGCATAAGGTTAACTATCGGTACAGTAATTGTTTTTGATAGCATATATCCCAAAAGTAACGATAAAATAACGGCAATTAAAAATGCGTTCTGAATAATGCTGTTAAACTTATTTAATACTACACCCCACCGGTCCTTATAATATCTGAAATATAAAATGCATTTCCCTTTTTCCCTGGCATAGTCAAAAAAAACCCTGTCATTACTATGAATAGCCTTTCCTACATTCCCATTTTTCCCTGCAAGAGCAGATAAAAAGTTTTTTGAGTTAAGAATATCGTCAGTAAATTTATCACTATCTTCTCCAAATAGATTGTCGCTTGAATACAAAACATTATTTGAATTTTTGTCAATTACAGTGTAAGTTACATAGTCCCACGCCATAAAGAGATTTGTTGCATTGTAATTATCTTTTAAGTCTACAATTATTTCTTCTGCAGTAGGATTGTCTCCAATTCCCCAGTTCTCAAACCCATTATCTATTCTGCTTTTAAAATCCTCATAGTATGCAGATTCCATAAAATAGTTTAATGCAACACTCACTGTAGTCATTAAAGCAACTGTTACAAGTATAAATATAACAACAAGTCTCCATTGTAAACTTTTAAAAAACTGCGGATTCCTAAAAAACATATCAGCCCTCGCAAAACTTTATGGTAATAAAAATATTTTATGCCGATTTAGCCAACCCTGTTGAAATAGTATCCAACCCCTCTTTTTGTCATAATATAACTGGGATTACTGGGATCGTTCTCTACCTTCTCCCTAAGTCTTCTAACTGTGACATCTACAGTACGAACATCGCCATAATACTCATAGCCCCAAACCTTTTCAAGCAAGCTTTCCCTTGAAAATATCTGACCCTGCTGAAGGGCTAAAAATTTTACAAGTTCAAACTCTCTTAATGTAAGCTCAAGAACCTTGTTGTCCCTCTTTACTTCGTAACGATCTATGTCAATCTCCAGGTCTCCACACTTTATGGCATTACATTCCTTAGATACAGTATTTTCAGATGAAACCCTTCTCAGGTTTGCTTTAACTCTGGCCATCAATTCTCTTGTACTGAAGGGTTTAGTAATATAATCGTCCGCCCCTAATTCAAGACCCAACACCTTGTCAACTTCTTCCTCCTTGGCAGTTATCATGATTATAGGCGTAGAAATAGTCTGCCTCAACTTTCGGCATACCGTAAACCCATCCACCTTAGGAAGCATTATGTCGAGCAAAATAAGATCAGGCTTTTCTTTCAGGGCACACTCAATTGCCTGCTCCCCATCATTGGCTTCAATTGTCTGAAAGCCTTCTTTGACTAAATTAAATTTTAAAATATCAACTATGTTTTTCTCATCATCAACAATTAATATCTTTGCGTTCACAAAATACCCCCCTCAAATATGAAAGTTATATTGTAACATTGTAACGTCTACGCAATTGCGTAGTAATCTTACTGCTTTCAAAACATTAAAGTATTGTTAAATGGCTTTAATTATTACATAAGTTGCGCATTACCAGCATAATTCAAACGTACAACTTATATAATTATAACATTTATATTACAAAATTGAACATATATTTTAAGACAATCCAGCCAAATTATTGAATTAATTATTGCCCATAACCTATTTTTTGAAAATATTATGTATTATGTTGATTTAATCCCAAAATGTGTTATAATATAAAAAAGAAGTTGTCCTACTTTCTCTACATTTATTTCTGCATAAGCTTTCTTGCATTTCACAATTATTGTTCAGGGGGGCTGCAAACAATGTCAAACGAATTAATGTATTATGTTATTACTGGAATGCACCTCAAGTTAAACAGACTAATTGAAATCAAGAGTTTTGATCTTTTAGACGAAGAAGTTCAACATTATAGCAGGAGATTAGATAAAGTTTTAGATCATTATAATAAATTTAGTCAAAAAGGTAAGCAGTTTAATCCATGTTATCTTGATAAATCTTTAAAGTGCGCATCTTTATAGCAGTCAAGCATAACAATATTTATAGGCGGTTAATAACCGCCTTTTTAATTGATAAATTCGCAAAGAAAATCACTTTAAACTTTAACCGCGGAGGTAAATCCCTCCGCGATTCTTATTAGTTACCATTTTGAGCTTTTTTATATGTCGGTACAATCAACTTTATATAATCCGATATACCCTCAGAATCTGTCAAAATAATTTCCTTCAGACAATCCAGTTCTCTTCTTAAAAGAGCCAAATCAGTGTGAATCGGTTTTGCTACATATATTTTGTTATTTTTAGTGGATTCAAGTCCCTCTTCTTTAAGAAGTAACTCCTCGTAAAGCTTTTCTCCAGGCCTAAGACCTGTATACTCTATATTAATATCTATATCAGGCTCAAATCCAGACAGCTTTATCAAGTTTTTGGCCAGATCACTGATTTTAACTGGCTCACCCATATCAAGAACAAAGATTTCTCCTCCTTTTGCCATTGCCCCTGCCTGTATAACCAACTGAACAGCCTCAGGTATAGTCATAAAAAATCGTGTAACCTCTGGGTGCGTTACAGTAACTGGTCCGCCCTGTTCAATCTGCTTTTTGAATAGAGGTATTACGCTTCCATTACTTCCCAGGACATTTCCAAACCTTACTGCAACAAACTCCGTTTTGCTGTTCCGGTTAATTGCCTGAATAACCATCTCAGCAATCCTCTTGGTAGCTCCCATTATATTAGTTGGATTAACAGCCTTGTCTGTAGAAATCAGCACAAACCGTTTCACACCATACTTGTCCGCACATTCAGCAACATTTAGTGTTCCAAAAACATTGTTCTTAATGGCCTCGGTAGGATTCTCCTCCATAAGCGGAACATGTTTGTGCGCTGCTGCATGAAACACCACATCAGGTTTGTACATTTTAAATATGTTATCAATTCTTTGTTTTTCTCTTATATTGGCAATCACTGTATGAAGCTCAAGACTGGAGTTATTATGCAGCAATTCATTTTGAATTTCATAGGCATTATTCTCATAGTTATCAATTATAACCAACTTCTTTGGGTAAAAACCTGCAATCTGCCTGCAAAGCTCCGAACCAATAGACCCCCCACCACCGGTTACTAAAACAACCTGATTTTTAATGTATGATGAAACCTCATTGACATCAAGGTTTACCGGCTCCCTTCCAAGTAAGTCTTCAATATTAACGTCCCTGACTTTTTGCATTACAACCGACTCATCAATAAGCTGAGATACAGAAGGTAAAATCTTAACCTTACACTGGGTTTTAGAGCATTCTGCAAATATATCACTAATGTCTTTATTACTCGCAGAAGGTGTTGCAATTATTATCTCATCTATTTGTCTTTTTTCTACAACTTTTGAAATATCCTTCCTCTGACCAACAATAGGAACACCGTTTATTTTCTTTCCCTGCTTAAACATATCGTCGTCAATTATAGCTACAGGAGTGTTCTTTAATTCAGGATGCATTTTCATTTCCTTTACAATTATTGCTCCTGCATCTCCA
This sequence comes from Acetivibrio cellulolyticus CD2, assembly GCF_000179595.2. Taxonomy (NCBI): domain Bacteria; kingdom Bacillati; phylum Bacillota; class Clostridia; order Acetivibrionales; family Acetivibrionaceae; genus Acetivibrio; species Acetivibrio cellulolyticus. The sequence continues at coordinate 2,155,088 of NZ_JH556653.1, forward strand.
CCGCCAAATATCAAAACTCTCTTTGAATTTTTAAAACGTACCATTTCTCCCTTAATTATTCTTCTAAACATCCTATATGCAAATCTTATTCCAGCGATAAGGAATGTATCTGTAAGCATACATATTGGAAATATACTTCTTGGCACAGGGGTCTGGGATAGGAATACATATGATATCATTATTGAGTTGCTCACAAATGATGCTGCAACAATTAAACCCATCTCATATATTCCCGCATACTTCCAAAGGCTGTTGTAAAGCCTACATACTATATAGGTAATTACCTTAACCAAAGTGGCTATTAATGCAAGTTTTAGTATATGCTCTGCAAAACGTTCTGGTATACTTCTGTAACTGAAGTCAAATCTTAAAAGGTACGATGCTATTAGTGATATATTAACTAAAATTAAGTCTATACCAATTAAGGCATTTGCCCTTATTTTTCTTTTCATAAGTGACCCCCTGATTATACTTATTAGTATTTATTACCACATTGATATTCCGTACAATTATACTAATCAATAACCTTCTAATGAGTATTATAATTCATTTTGTATCTAAAGCACAACCCTCTTCCTAATATTTACAATACGTGATCCATCGTTTAAATAGTTACCATTCTCTTTGTTCTCATAATACTCCCACTTATGACAGTAGACTGACACGTTATACCCATAGAATGCAATCACCGTGATTCAACAACGAAATGTGATTAGTATCCAACAGCTAGTCCCTTCCATATAAATCTCGCGTATAAACCTTATATTCTAAATCCTTAATCTCTTCAGTTAACCTGTTACTTACAATAACATCCGATATTTTTTTAAACTCCTCAAAATCTTTAATAACCCTTGAATGAAAAAATTCATCTTCAAGTAGCGTTGGTTCATACACAACAACCTCTATACCCTTCGCCTTGATACGCTTCATAACTCCTTGAACTGCGGACTGACGAAAGTTATCAGAGTCCATTTTCATAGTAAGTCTATATATACCTACAACCTTTGGATTTCTCTTGATAATCATATCTGCAATATGATCTTTTCTTGTCCTATTTGCATCCACAATGGCTGACATAATGTTTTGAGGCACATCATTATAATTCGCAAGCAACTGCTTGGTATCTTTCGGCAAACAGTATCCCCCATACCCAAAGGAAGGATTGTTGTAATGATTGCCAATCCTTGGATCAAGGCCAACACCTTCTATAATCTGTTTAGTATTTAGTCCTCTCACTTCGGCATAGGAATCTAATTCGTTAAAATAAGCCACACGCAATGCAAGAAAAGTATTTGCAAAAAGTTTTATTGCTTCTGCTTCTGTTGAATCTGTAAATAAAATTGGTATATTCTTTTTTATTGCACCTTGTGCTAACAAATCGGCAAATACCCTTGCTCTTTCAGACTGTTCCCCAATTACGATTCTAGAGGGATAAAGATTATCAAAAAGTGCTTTCCCTTCTCTTAAAAATTCAGGAGAAAATATAATATTATCAGTTTTAAACTTTTCTTTAACTAATTTAGTATACCCTACAGGAACAGTAGATTTGATAATCATAACTGCATAAGGATTAATTGACTTTACTGCAGTAATTACTTCTTCTACAGTTTTAGTATTAAAATAGTTAACTTCGGAATCATAATTGGTAGGTGTCGATATGATAACATATTCGGCATCATTAAATGCTTCATGTTTATCCGTGGTTGCTTTGAGGTTTAAATTCTTAGTTGCCAAATACTCATTTATCTCAGCATCCATTATAGGTGATTTTTTATTATTGATCATGTCTACTTTTTCCTGAACGATATCCAAAGCAACAACCTCATTATTTTGTGCCAGTAGTATTGCATTAGATAAACCTACATACCCTGTACCAGCTACCGCGATTTTCATAAACACGCCCCCTTTTTTTACATTTATTTCCGAAAGTATTACCCCTTACAATCTAGCTTTATAATTATTATCACAATCCACAAATTTACCAACAACATCAACAATACAAATCCTTGGCATAAAACCAAGGTCTCGTTTATAAAGGTTGTATAAGTTAGGTTGTGTACTAATGTTAAAACTTTACAGCTTAATTGTCTCAAATCTTCTCGAATAAAAATAAAGGTTCAAGCACATTTACTCCGTATTGAATAGGATCAATGTCATATAGAATCTCATGGTGAGTACAAACTCTCGATTTAAAACCATTGCTAGTAATTATTTGAAAAATATCATTTCCAAATACTCGAACATGATCTTCTTGACCATACAAGTTCAATCTTGCTGAATCAGATGATATTCCAGGGTCACTAAAAGTATTTTGAAGCACGGAACTATAAGGTGTTTGCAAAACTCCAAGCCCCCCAATCTTTAGAATACGATTAAGCTCTTTCAAAGCAATAGAAACATCTGATACATGTTCTAATACATGATTAGCTATTACAAAATCAAATGTATTGTCTTCAAAGGGTATAGACAACATATCAATTTTCTGAATATCTGGAGATGTTGGATAAAGATCTGCCTTAATATATTTTGAGGGTTTAATTTCATTAATTATCTTAGATATATTTTTTTCAGGAGCAAAATGTAGTATTTTTGCATTTGACATCTTGCTTATTAAGTCTAATTTTTTAGCGTAAAGAAATAAGTGCCGTTCTCTATCAATACATCTACAGTGTGGACACATAAAATTCCTTACATCACTACCAACTATTTTTAATTCTGTAAAGCTAAAATTTTTAAATTCTCCTTCATAAGGAAGAAAACCAACAACTGCTTTATTACAAATGCAACAAAACTTCTTTCTGATACCTACATATTTTAACATATTACGGTACAAATATTTCGTACTACGTTTCAACATAATTTCTGCTCCTTGTAATAAAATTTTAGTATCTTGTAAATAAGAAAACCTAATGCTTTGCTCATTTATTTGTGTTCAAAATAATCTTGCAAATATTATCCACATCTTCTATTCTCAGTTCAGAAAATAGTGGTAATGTTAATACTCTCTTTGAAATATTTAATGCAATTGGAGTTAATCCAACATCGTACTTCCCATGGAAGCATTCAAATGTATTGGTTAATGGATAAAAATATTTTCTTGAAACAATATTATTTTCTAGTAAATTATTATAAACTTCATTCCTAGTAGCACAAAAAGCTTTATTATCAAAGATTATTGGAAAGTAAGAAAAATTAGGAAAAACATCATTTTGCACAAAAGGTACCTTAATACCATCTATATTACTCAAGTTATCTATATATCTTTCATATACTTTCCTGCGCTTTTCAATTTCCTTATCAATATGTCTTAAATTGCAGATACCCATTGCGGCTTGAAATTCATTCATTTTTGCATTTGCACCAACACCATCTACAACTTCAGGTCCTCTGATACCAAAATTTTTTAGACGATAAAGGTTTAAACCAAATTCCTCATCTTTAAAACTAACAGCACCACCTTCTATTGTATTAAATACTTTAGTAGCATGAAAGCTGTATATAGATGCATCGCCGTAACAGCCAATACCTCTACCCTTATATTTGACTCCAAAAGTATGTGCAGCGTCATAAATAACTTTCAGCTCGTATTTTTTTGCAATTCTTTCTATTTCTTCGACATTACAAACATTACCGTAAACGTGAACCGGAATAATTGCAGAAGTTCTATCATTGATCAACCCTTCAATCTTTGTAACATCTATAGTACAATCCTCTGAATTAATATCACAAAAAACAGGTTCAAGACCGTTTCTTACGATAGCATGAGTTGTAGATGCAAATGTAAACGGTGTTGTTATAACTTCACCCTTAAGCCCCATTGCCTGAATAGCAAGTTCAAGCGCCATGTGTCCATTTGAAAACAAAGAGATATTTGGGACAGAAAGATAATCCTTTAGCTGCGTTTCCAGTTCCTGATGTTTAACCCCCATATTCGTCAGCCAATGCGTATCCCAGAGAGGTCTTATTTCGTCTATATATTCTTCGAAACTTGGCATGGAAGAACGGGTAACTAAAATTTTCTCACGCATCTTTATAATCTCCTTATAGAAAGTCTAATATAGTTAAAGTTTAAATTCTTCTTTTAGAATGCTCATTATAATAACATCTACATACTCACCATTTTTGTATACAGCTTCCCTTCTTATTCCCTCAACTTTGAAACCTACCTTTTCATATAAATGAAGTGCTTTTTCATTGCTTTTTAATACAGATAGTTCAACTCTTCTTAAATTTATATCATTAAAGGCATACTTTAACATAGACTTAACAGCAAAGGTGCCGATCCCCTTTCCTTGATTTTCTGCGTCACCAATCATAATATGGAATTCACAACTTCCATTTATATAATCAATAGAAAGCAAACTAACTAAACCAATAATTTCCTTCGAATTATTTGGATCAATAATTGAACATCTGATTGAGTTACCACGATTTGCCATATATGAATCAAACCATTTCTGATCAACATCAAGATTAATATAACGAAAAGGTGCTCCAAGACTTGCAATAAGTTTTGGATCATTTCTCCACTTATTAATCTGCTCTAAGTCCGTTCTCTCGATCTCCCTTAACTGATACATTTCATGACCTCCCGACTATATTCTGATATGCTCATTATTTACGATTCTTCATTCAACTATTGTACATTCCATAATTACCCATCTAGTTAATTATATCCAAACTTATTGTTTTAACAAAATATTTAATCCAAGTTCAAAAACCCCTTAATTGTTTTTACCATATAGCACATGTTTTCTATTGTATATCTTTGATCACATGGCAAAGGTAAAATGTTTGCAGCATAATCGTATTCTAATTTCCCTTTTAGCTTATCGATAAAGACATTTTGCCAAAGTGTAGGAATATATATTTTCATATCAGAAAGTGCTTTTTTTACCACAATACCATTTTCTACATAAAATGGATATGCAAAAGCTCCATCAGGAGATCTTAGCTTTAGTTTGTTATGCAAGCCTAATATGCTTTCCAAATATGAATAGTTTTGATTCCTAATCTTACGTATATTTTCATAATCGATTGCTCCAAGTATATTATGAGTTAAATTAGACATATACTTGATACCTTGATTGTTTAATAAACCTTCATTTTTTTGAAAATAACTATAATACTCAGAAGCCGTACCTTCATATCGTCCTAGTAAATGAATAATTCTATCTTTAGAAACATCAATTTCTAAATCATATTCAAGCTTTGCCCTTGTAGATAAATAAGCGCCATCAGGAACACCAAAAAACTTTCTGCAAGTATATATAGTATCAATATTTTCAACAGGTTTTTGAAAAAACGCTTGTGTATTGTCTATGATAATGTTGTGATATCTTTGTTTTAAATTGATCACTTTATCATTATCTAATTGGCCAAAATAATTAACGATGTATATATACTCATTTTCATCAAGTGAATTTTGAAATATAGGCATAAAGTCTAAGTTTATATAATAAAATTCAATATCATAACTATGGGTTTTTAATATATTTATAACAGAATCACATATAAAATACGGAATATACAGCTTATTTATTTTTTTTGCCTTTAGAAGATACAGCAGAGCATTTCTACCCGTATTGAGTGAAATTAAATTATTATAGTATTCATTACTTATAAGTTGTTCTAATTGAAAATACCCACCTATTTCATCCATAAATCCTATCTCCTATATCAACTCGTAATTTTCCAACATTTCTTTTATTTCTTCAACTGAATTAAACATCATAACATCTATTATCGAAAGATTAGGAACAAAGTCATTATCAAACTGTTTATATTTAATGGACCCAGTTCTTAAAAATCTTAACTCTATTCCTTCTTTAGCAAAATCGTTTACTGAGTACAATTCTTGTCCACCTATTGCATTAAAATATTCATTTGCTTTAAGTAATTTGCAGATTTCAATAACTTTATCCTGGCCTTTCAAATTAGTATTTTTATTAATTTTAGATGAAACAAGCAATTCTGTTTTTATTGATAAATAGTCACAAACTTTTCTTAGTGAATATTCCAAATGTTGAGCTAAATTACCCTCGTTATAGTAGAGTATATCCTCAATAACTGGATAAGCAGTCTGATAATAGGGTGCTTTTTTATATAAATTTTCAATAGTTTTTATGTTTTTCTTTATAAAAATCACATCATTAGATACCCCAACTTCATTAATAAGCTTATTAGGACTTGCACCGTCCATTTTTAAATTAATCAATTTGGGTTCATTATTCATTAAAATTCTGTTTCTGTTTATCCATCCACCTTTTATAAAATTTACATCATCATATATAACATATTTATCTACTGCATTTATTAACTGCCAATACCCTATATAAGGGAAAAAATATGGTTGCATTATACCTAACTTCACCTTATCACCCCTTTTCGATTCTCGAACATACCTTTAAATGCTGTAATTAAGTAAGCATAGCATTCCAGTTTTATTATTTTAGCTACATAAACATAAATAATACATCCAATACACACTTGCAATATCAAAGTTAAGTACACCGACATGTTTAACCAGCTTAAACTATATATTACACTTCCCATTAATAAGGATAATATTAATACTGGCATTATATCTTTAAACTGCTCACTAACACTATAATTAAGTAGCTTTTTATTGGGGTATGAATTTATAAATGACGATATTACTCCACTAACCAATGTTCCCATTGCAATTGCATAAACACCAAATTTTATTGAAATTACTAAAATAGCAACACCTATTGTTTTTTTTATCAGTTCTAATTTTAGGATAATTTCGCTGCGGCCTAAAGCATTTATAGCTTGTATGTTTGCAGTGTGTATCGGCCACAAAGCATAAGAAAAGCAAAAAATTCTTAAAAACGGAACACATGGCAACCATTTATCAGTTAGTACAATTTTAACCAAAGATTCTGCGATAACGGCCAACCCAACCATAAGCGGGAAAACAATAAATGAACTTGTAACAATTGAGCGTCGTACCATACTTTTTACTCTTTGCTTATCATCCTGCTCTTCTGATAATACTGGAAGCATAACTGACTGTATTGAACCGTTTATATTTGATACAATAATTTGTGGAAATTGATCTCCTCTATTGTAAAACCCTAATATGGAAGGGTTAAAAATCTTTCCAATAATTAAGCTGCGCAGGTTCATATAAAGAGTGTCAATTAGTATTGCAACAAGCAGTTTCCAACCAAATGCAAATAGGCGTCGGACTCTTTTAAAAGAAAAAACTAACTTAGGTTTCCATCTAACAGTATAGCATAAAATTAACGTTATAATAAACTGGCTTGTTAGTTGTTGGAAAACTAAAGCCCATACACCAAACCCACTATAAGCTAATAGAATTCCTGTTATACCAGACACTGTCACTGCAATTATACTGCTAAAAAAAAGTTTTTTAAACTGCATTCTTTTTGATATGATAGCGCTTTGTATTGAATTAAAGCTACCCAAAAATAATGTGGTTCCTAAAACTCTGATTACGGCTACTATTTCCGGAACACCATAAAAACCAGCTATTAGTGGAGCTGTAAAAAAAAGCGTGCTATATAATATAATTGTTACAAATAAACTTATATAAAATACAGATGAAAAATCAACTTCATCAGTATCTTTCTTTTGAATTAGTGATGTATTAAACCCGCTTTGAACAAATACATTCGATATTGTAATAAATATTGCTATAAGTGATAATATTCCATAATCACTGGGTACAAGGAGCCGCGCTAAAACTATTTGTACAACAAATTGTATTCCTTGAGTTCCAGCTCGTTCCATTAGCTTCCAAAACAAAGATATTATCACTTTTGATTTTGTATTCTTATTCTGCATATTATTTCATTTCCTCAATAAATGAATTAAATTTTAAAGATATTTATTTCTTTTTTTTCTAATTAAATACATTGTTTTTATATATGGATATTTAATACATATTGTCACTAAATATAAAATAATAATGACTTTATTGTCAAACTGAGAAAATCTTTCTAAAAACCCGTTAAATTTTATATTGCCATCCTTTCTAATTAAAGAACGCATTAATCTCAGTGCATACATTTGACTACTTATGATTATACTTTCATTAGACACATTTGCTTTTTTGGCATAATCATACAAGCTTTTGTAAAATAGGACTTCTGTATTAATGTTAAATGCATTTTTTGTTATAGCACTATGGCTGCTACCACTATTCACAACTAATCTATAGGCACTCCACACACTTTGGATACATCTTATTTTGCCGTTTGTCGACAAAACAAAGGCTTTAATTTTGTCTTCCGGACTTGAAATGCCTTCAACAATATAATTTATTGAGTGATCTAAAAAATAGTTTCTAATTAGAATTGAAGCTGTTTGCCCAGGGAATAGCCCTTTACGATATTCTTTTAAAGTATATTCTTGTTTTTTACATTCAGGATATTTCTTATTAGAATCGGCACCATCTTCATCAATAATTTTTACGTTGTGGGCAATAGCAATATAATCCACATTATTTTCTAAAAAATCAACTTGTTCTTGCAACTTTCCTTTATATATCCAATAGTCATCTCCTTCAAGTACAATGTAGTATTTTCCTCTCATGCGGGAATACAAGTCCTTAAAATTAGCGACAGCGCCTAGGTTGTTTTCTCTATAAAACAACTGGAAATTGCCAGGTAAACTGAGTTCAAGATTTTTTAATTTTGTCCTGCTATTATCAGTTGAACAATCTTCTCCTATCAATACCTCATAATCAAAATTAACTTCTTGCATTATAATACTATTTAAAGCTTTTTCTAAATATTTTTCATGATTATATATAGCTACTATAATTGATACCATTATTTTCGATTCCATAATTATCTCCTCATATAATTAATAAAGTAATTTAATACGTTCGTCAAGGTTCATATACTGAATTTCGCTTTATGAAATTAATTGCGAACTTATTTGTTTTATGTAGTATCACTTTCAATATACTAAATTTGTTGATTTATTCATAATTAAAATGAAATAAACTAATGGTTAATCCACATTTATCAATTTTAGCTATATAAGCTGATATTTGAAGAATAAAAGTGCCATTAAATTCATATAAAATTATAGTAGCTGCATACCTTAGAATCCAGCATTAGATGTACTAATTATATACAAATATATACAAACAATATTTATTTGTCAAATAGTAAGAAATTTATTAAATTCATTTAGGTTTCTAAAAAAATATATATAAGCATTTTTTACGTAAAGCAGTGAAATAATAAACTCCATCAGACTGTATATCCCATCTGACAGCCTTAACCCTTTCAGTCGTACTTTCGAAGGGGTTTCTCCCTAAAGTATTAGAAATTGCAATTACACCAAATTATTTTTGCTTTAAACTAATGCATACAATTCTATAAATTGGCGGTATTGTCTTAAAATAAATATTCAAATTTGTAATTTAAATGTTATAATTATATAAGTAATAGCTTGCATACCTAAGCGGGGTATTTTTGTACGCGCTAAAATATATGTTGATATTTTGAAATTTAATTCAGTCAAAGAAGGATTTCAGACTATTGAGGGCGAAGATGGAGAACAAGCACTTGAGTACCTTAAAATAAAGGATTGATCTAATTTTGAACTTGTTAAATTTATAGCCCTTAAGCAGGGTCAGATATTCTTTGAAAAATTGAAGTAGCCTAAGGAGTGAGGTTTATGGCAGAAAGAATTTACTTGGCTTCTCCTCATATGAGTGACGAAGGGTATGAAATGGAATATATAAAAGAGGCATTTGAAACAAATTGGATTGCTCCACTTGGTAAAAATGTAAATGAGTTTGAAAACGAGTTTGCAAAAAAAATAGGTTCTAGAGCTGCGGCTGCTTTGTCAACAGGAACTAGTGCTATTCATCTTGCCCTTAAAGCAGTGGATGTTGGTAAGGATGATATTGTGTTTTGTCAGTCGCTTACTTTTTCGGCAACAGCTAATCCTATTATTTATCAAAATGCCATACCTGTATTTATTGATAGTGATTATAGGACCTGGAATATGGACCCTGATGCTTTGGAAGAGGCGTTTGAGAAATATCCGAATGTTAAGGCTGTCATTGTTGTACACCTTTACGGAATTTGTGCTGATTTAGACAGGATTGCTGAAATTTGTAGCAAGCATAATGTACCTCTTATAGAAGATGCAGCAGAAGCACTTGGGACTTATTACAAAGGTAGGCATGTTGGAACTTTTGGAAAGTTTGGTGTTTTCTCTTTTAATGGCAATAAGATAATAACAACTTCCGGTGGTGGTATGCTTGTTTCCGATGACGAAGCTAAAATCGCTAAAGCAAAATTTTGGGCGTGTCAATCAAGGGAGCAGGAAAGACATTACCAGCATAACGAACTAGGATATAACTACCGAATGAGTAATATAGTTGCAGGAATTGGAAGAGGGCAGCTTAAGGTACTTGATCAAAGAGTTGCCAAGAAAAAATATATTTTCGAGTTTTATAAACGGGAACTAGGGCAGTTAGATGGAGTAAAGTTTATGCCTATTAATGACTGGAACGAACCAAATTACTGGTTAAGTTGTATTTTTTTATATGGTAATGTTAAACCACTTGATATAATAATTGCTCTTGAAAATGAAAACGTTGAGTCAAGGCCAATTTGGAAGCCAATGCATATGCAGCCTTTCTTCGAAAGGTATGATTATGTTGGTAAAGATATATCTGAGAAGATTTTCGAAAACGGTGTTTGCCTGCCATCAGATACAAAGATAAGTGATAGTGATTTAAATAGGATTGTTTATATTATAAAAGGGTTGTGGAAAAAATGAAAGTAAAAAAAGGGTTTTATTATCGCTTTATAAAAAGACCTCAAGATTTCCTGCTTTCATTAATAGCACTAGTTGTATTAAGCCCGGTTATTCTAACTATAGCAATACTTGTTAGGATTAAACTAGGCAAACCTATTATATTTAACCAAGAACGTCCGGGACTCAATGAGAGGGTATTTAAAATGTACAAGTTTAGGACAATGACTGATGAGAAAGATAAGAATGGAGAATTGCTTCCGGACAGTGTCAGACTTACAAAGTTTGGCAGGTTTTTAAGATCTACGAGTATGGACGAGTTGCCGGAACTTTGGAATATTGTTCGTGGAGATATGAGTATAGTAGGTCCAAGACCGCTTTTAATCCAATATTTGTCACTCTATAACGAAGTTCAGAAGAGGCGTCATGATGTAAGGCCCGGACTTACAGGATATGCCCAGATTAACGGCCGTAATGCAATAAGCTGGGAAGATAAGTTTTTTCTTGACGTTGAGTATGTGGACAAATTGAGCTTTGTTGGCGATTGGAAGATTATTTTTTTAACGATAAAGAAAGTTTTTACGCGTGAGGGAATAAGTTCAGACACGTCAGCTACTATGGAACCTTTTAGGGGATCCAAGGAAAGTGTGAAGCTATGAAAAACAGGCTTATAATTATTGGTGCAAGTGGACATGGGAAAGTGGTAGCTGATATAGCATTAAGTATGAATAAGTGGAAGAGCATTGCTTTCTTGGACGATAATGAGGAATTAAAAGAGTCTTTGGGATTGCAGGTAATTGGCACGTATGCTGATGCTTATAAATATAAAGATGACTCGGATATTTTTGTAGCCGTTGGAAACAACTCTATCAGAGAAAGGATTCAGGATGATCTTGAAAGCGAGGGTGCTAATATTCCCGTTTTAGTTCATCCAAATTCAGTTATTGGTACGAGGGTAGAAATAGGAAATGGAACAGTGATTATGGCAGGATCAGTGATAAACTGTTGTACTGTAATAGGTAAGGGATGCATTATTAATACAGGCTCTACTCTAGATCATGATAATGTTATTGAAAATTTTGTTCACATATCACCTGGTGCCCATTTGGCTGGAACTGTAAAGATCGGAAAAGGCTCTTGGATTGGTATAGGGAGTTCAATAAGTAATAACATTAATATCACAAACGGATGTAAAGTAGGTGCAGGAACTGTGGTCGTAAAAGATATATCTGAATCTGGGACTTATGTTGGAGTTCCAGCAAGAAAGATAAAATGATATTTATTAACTAAGGAGAAAGAAAATGTTACTCGTAAAACTTATGTTTTTTATAAGTGGATTTATTATAGTTTGGGCAATGGTGGGGTATCCGGTTTCTTTAAAATTGATTGGAAGACTTTTTAAGTTACGTAAACTTGACAAGGATTACTTGCATAAGCCGACTGTTACGGTTATGGTTGTAGCACATAATGAAGAAAAAGTAATACTGGAAAAACTCCATAATATTATTGAAATTGAATATCCAAAGGAAAAAATTGAGTTTTTAATTGCGTCTGATAATAGCACAGATAAAACTAACGAAATTGTAAGAGATTTTATATACAAGAACCCTGACAAATCTATAAGGCTATTTGAAGTTAAGTGCCGAAAGGGAAAAACTAATGCACAAAACGAAGCACAGAAGACTGTGACTACAGAATACCTTGTTATGACAGATGCAAATTCAATGATGGATAGGAATGCGGTAAAAGAGTTAATGGCAGCATTCACTTCAGAAGACATCGCATATGTCTCAGGTAGATTGTCAATTATTAATCAAGGATCAAGTGATGTGAGCAATGCAGAAGCAAGCTATTGGGATAGCGATCTAGCTTCCCGTGAAATTGAGGCAAGAATTCAGACAATAACTGCTGGAAATGGTGCATTATACGCTTGCAGAACGAAAGATTATTATGATTTTAATCCAATTGAATGTCATGATAGTGCAATGCCGATTTATTATGCACTTAAAGGAAAAAAAGCTGTTTGCAATCACGAGGCTATAGCTTATGAAAAGGCTGGAGAGGTAATTGAAGACGAATTCAAACGTAAAGTAAGAATGAACAGAATAATACTTAAACATATTTTGCCAGACCTCAGAATTTTGAATATTTTTAAGTACAAATGGTTCTCTTATTTTTATTTTGGTCACAGAACGTGCAGATATTTGTTATGGATTTCTCACTTGCTTGTATTGATAGCTAGTGCATTGCTTTTCCGTGAATCATTGTTTTATCTGATGGTTTTTGAAGGACAAGTAGTGTTTTATATGCTGGCATTGGCAAGAGCTGTTACAAAAAATGAAAATAAATTTCTTACATTAATTTATTATTACACTGTTACAATTATAGCACAGTGGTTTGGAGTATATAGAATATTGACTGGTAAAGCTAAACCTTTCTGGGAGAAGGCAGAGAGTACCAGATAATAGTTACTGTAGTGAAAAGGTATTTAATCCAATAAAATTACTAAATAACTACACTATTTTATTATTCGAGCAAAATAGAAAAATAGAAAAATAGCAACTTGTCGTCAGACTCAACAGATTTTATTTGATTATCTCTAACTCATATAGCATTCATCATATAGTTTCCTCGTAATACTATCCCAGTCGCATATCTCATTAATGAAGTTATAATTGTCAATCCCCATGAGTTGAAGTGTCTGTTTATCAATATTTTCAATAATGTATGAAAGCAAATCTTCAAAGCCATTATCGTCATTATCTGCAATAAATCCCGTCTTTCCATCAATCATATACTCTTTAAAGCTACCAACATCTGTACATAAAAAAGTTTTTCTAAACCCTGCAGCAGAAAATATAACACCACTCATACTCGCATGCCTATATGGCAATACTACACAATCACATGAATTAAATAAAAAATCAACAACATCATTATCTACAAATTCATTCAAATAAATAATGTCTTTTCTTTCCTTCATTAAAGGTTCTAAGTTTGTAAGTTCATTATAATCATTATACTTCCTTCCTGCTAAAACTAATAGGTTATTTTTATTTTGTGTCTTTAACCATACATTTACTAATCTATCTGTACCCTTGTTATAAAACATATTACCCAAAAACAAAAATATTTTATCAGCGGTCATAAATCTTTCCTTAAGTTGAAGTCTAATTCCATGTAAGTCTGATGGATCAGCTTCCTTAACATTTTCATATTTTCTACCATGTTTTTGGATAAATATTTTTCTATCATCCAATTTAAAGTACTTTTTTAACTCTTCCCAAATAAAATTCCCATGAATCACAATAGCATCAAATTTATCGTATAACTTTTGTAAAATGTTAACCTTACTCTCTCCATTAACGTGTGGTATTGCATTATGAGCTGTGAGAACAAGCTTTTTGCAATGCTTTTTAATCTTATCTAATAGTTTAATATCCAATGAATAAAATAAAAGCCACTGGATATGTATTATGTCATAATTATTCTTTCTGATTAACTTCAATATCCTTCTATATGTAGCCCAATATTCATATCCTCTCAATACCCTTCTCAATAAACCCTTATTCATATTTTCAGAAAATTTGAAAAAAATATTATACACATTATAAGAACTTTTTAAGTGTGGGTAGTAATAATTTGTCACAAGATCAACATCTGCTATCTTTGACATTCCCGAACAAAATCCATTTGCATACTGGTCATCTCCATTTATTCCCCAAGGATTAATTACTAGTATCCTAATAATATTTTCCACCTTTCATTAAGTATTTCAGTTATTCTCAAGTCAAAACTAGCAAATCTATTAGCAAGGTTATATTGCATCAGGCATAGCTTACACCCTTTTCATATTACTAAAAGCAATAATTCAAAATATAATCTACTGATTCTATCAAACTCTCACATTGTATCGTTTTGCAATTATCCACTGTACTTCCATAGCCTGTCCTAACCAAAATTGTCTTTATTCCAACTCGTTGACCAGCAATTATATCTGATTCTTTATCCCCAATCAACCAACATTTTGACAAATCTAATTCAAAATCCTTAACAGCCTTCACAATAAGTCCAGATTTTGGTTTTCGACAATTACACTCGATTCTGTATTTTTCATCACCCGCTGTTGGGTGATGAGGGCAATAGTAGAACGCATCTACTTGGGCACCAATTTTGCTAAGCTCCTTATTCATAAAATTATGAAGCTTAAATACATCCTCTTCTTTATAATATCCTCTTGCTATACCAGCTTGATTTGTAATTACTATAACCTTGTAATCATTGTCGTTTAATCGCTTGATAGCTTCTTTAGTTCCATCAATGAATTCAAAATCCTCTATTTTATAAACATAATTCTTTTCTACATTTATTGTGCCATCTCTATCAAGAAAGACTGCTTTTGCCATTATTTCCTCCAAACAATGTACCCTCAATTATATCACAAATAATGTGAATTATCGTAATATGCGCCTCCTGTATTCTAGGTGTATCATAAGATGGAACAATAATATTTAAATCAGAGTAATTTTTATTTTCTCCTCCATCCTTTCCAAGCAACGCTACTGATGTACTACCTTTATTTTTTGAAACATCAAATGCTTTAGATAGATTTTTTGAATTACCACTCGTTGATATACCGATAACAATATCTCCATTCTGGGCTAATGCTTCAACCTGTCTTGCAAATACATTTCCATATTCATCATCATTAGATATAGCAGTAAGTACTGATGTGTTAGAGGTTAATGCAATTGCAGCTAAAGCTCTCCTGTCAAATCTAAATTTATTAACCAACTCTGCAACAAAATGCTGTGCATCAGCAGCACTTCCACCATTCCCAAACACTAATATCTTTTTATTATTTCTGTATGCATCAATTATTATATTTGCTACCTTAATAATGATTTTACCCAAATTTTCATCATTAATAATTTTCTTCTTAACTTCTATACTTTCTTCCAATTGTGATTTCAAATAATTTATCATGTTACCACCCTTAATATCTTATTTTAATTTCCAGCTCTGCACACCTTTAAGCTCAAAGTTCCACGCTGCAACCTGGGCACCCATTTTTTCAAGTCTATCTGAGACAACATGCTTCTTGGTATAAGGACAGTACAGCAATAAATATCCTCCTCCACCAGCACCCAAAAGCTTGCCTCCCAAAGCACCCGAATTCAAAGCTTCAGCATATAACTCATCAATTTTTGTGTTACTGATCTTACTGCTCATCATTTTTTTATTTATCCATGCATCATGTAAAAGTGCACCAAAATCATCAAGATTTCCCCTGAGCAGGGCCTTTTTCATTTCTACTGTTAAAGTTTTAAGTTCATCCATAGCATGAATAACATCTTCTTTTTTCTGAATATAATTATTAACCTGATCATCTATTATTTTAGATGATAACCTGATACCTCCCGTGTAACACATGAGCAGATTATATTCCAGTTCATTAATAATATCAGGTTTAATAATTAAAGGATTTACCACTATTGCATCCTTACTAAATTCAATAAAGTTAAATCCTCCAAAAGTTGCTCCATATTGGTCCTGGTAGCCACCTGCAATTTTTAAATCTTCCCTTTCAATCTTATATGCAAGTTCAGAAATCTCATAATTATCAAATGCCAACCCCTGCCACTCAGACACGGCAGATATCATTGACACTACCATTGCAGATGATGACCCTAGCCCTGAGCCTGGAGGAGCGTCATTATGAAGATAAACCTGACATCCGCTTGAAACATTCAGCGCTGCAAGTGTTGATTTCACCAATTCAAGTCCACCTTCACAATTATAGAGGTCTTCATCACAGTTATATTTTTCTACAATATTATAGTCAAGAGAATGTACTTCGATTTCTCTGGTATTATTCGGTATAATTGACGTGAAGGCATATCTGTTGATTGTGGAACTTAAAACCATTCCTGTATTATGGGTAAAATACTCCTTTACATCTGTACCACCACCACAAAAACTTATTCTTAAGGGTGCTTTAGCTCTTATAATCATCATATCACCTCTATATCCTTGGCATCGCTTATAAACTTTTTATAATCCTCAGGTATCCCAATGTCTATAAAATATTTATCACATAAAAATCCATATACTTTAGAATTCATTTCAACCAAAGCAGGAAAAATATCATTTTCCAAAGAACATTTTTGATTAGGCGGAATCATTTCTAATACATCCTTTGATAGTACGTACACTCCGGCGTTGATTAAAGTACTAGAATTATTACTGCTTTTTTCACTAAAGCACATAATCCTATCCTTTTCATCTATAATGACGTTCCCATACCTTCCAGTATCCCCATTTTTCCTCAATACTATTGTTGCTAATGCATTTTTGCTTCTGTGAAATTCAATCAACCTTTCATAATCAACATCCAGATAGGTATCTCCATTCAGCAACAAAAATTCTCTGGTATCAATTTTCCCCTCAGCATTCTTTATTGCACCAGCTGTTCCAAGAAGTTCCTTTTCATAAGAAAACACTATACTTCCCAAATCTCTTTTATTGATATATTGCTCTACCATTTCGCCCATATATCCTATACATAATACTATTTTGTCATTAGTATATTTTCTAATCTTACAAAGCTGATACTCAATAAACGGTCTACCGTTGATGTCTGCCATAACTTTCGGTCTATCGTCTACAACGCTTCTAAGTCTGGTTCCCAATCCTCCTGCAAGAATAAGAAAATCCATCCAAACCCTCCTATCAAATTAATCTGCAAAATACTTTTAAAACTTTCTCGTTGATTTCCCTATTTTTTTATAATCCTTTAATGCCCAGAGCACCGCTCTAGAAAGCTTCTTTTCTCTAAGTAAAAAGTACTGTATCATTCTAAAAATTCTAATAATATAATTTACTAAAAAGGCATATGTTCTTTTTATGCCTTCAAAATTTTTTAAAATAAATATCAGCTTGTTCCTGCTGGAGTAGTAAATATTTAATGGGGACTTTCCACCTGTTGATTTACTAACTTTATGATATATTTTACTTTGCGGAACAACCTTTATTTTAAGACCTTTCTTCCTTATATTATAACAAAAATCCGTATCCTCCAAGTACAAGAAATATTCTTCCGGCAACAACCCTACCCGCTCTAATATATTTCTACTGACTAAGAAACAACATCCCGATGCAAAATCAAATTCTGTAGGTTTATCAATCTTTCCCTTAGTCATACTATAACTTCCCTTAAATTTAAAATACTTACCTCCAGAGCTCCATATATCATCCTTATTATCATAATAATATATAATTGGAGCACACATACCTGTATCTTTATCATAGTTAACAACAAGACCATCAATAAAATCTTCTTCAACTATTGTATCATTATTAATAATAATAACATAATCAGCTTCATGTTCAATCGCATATCTGATACCTAGATTATTCCCTCCTGAATAACCTAGGTTTGCTTCACTTTCTATCATAATTATATCATCGAATCTGTCTTTAATCCCATCGTCAGAACCATCTCCAGATGCATTATCCACTACAACCAAAGACACATTATATTTGCTCTTTACTTTCTTTAAACTTTCTATACACTCAATGGTATCTTCTAATCCCTTATAATTAAGTATAACTACAAACACTTTTTCCAATTTATTCACCCTCTTAAATTATGCTATTGGGGATTTTAAGTAATCATTTGAATACTTTTTATCCTTATACATAAACGCAAAGTATAAAATCACCGCTAAAATAAGCGCATTAAAAGGCAACAAAATGTACCCTTGAAAAAATAGCGAAAAACAATACATGCATAACAGTAAATTTAAATTTATATTTTTTGACTTTTTTTTCACAACTAAAATTAAATAACATAAACTTAATATCAACAGGATTCCACCAATAATGCCCAAACATACAAATAAATAACTAATCGCTTCTGATGTAATCAAATTGTCAAGTGTAATAAATTTATTTGAAGCAAACCCCACTGAATCAAGCCATCTAACATCATTTCCCATCCCAGCTCCAAAAAAGTTTGAATTAATAAAACATAATTTAATTCTCTCAAACAAATTATAAAATCTATATACAGCTGATCCGTCTGAACTATCCCATATAATCATTACTGTACCTATTCTCTTCAAAGTTCCAATATCTGATTTTATAAACATGCTACTTATATCAATATAGAATTTTATCAATAGAATTCCGCCTAACATAGATGATAACCAGGAAAATATCTTCAAATATTTATCAAGTTTTGAAAAAACTAATATCATAATATAAATAAATAGAAGTATATATCCTGACAAGCTTTGTGATAATACAATTGAAAACAAAACTATAATTTCTTTAAATCTTATTGATGATTTTTGCTTTCTACCAGATTTTTGATCTAATCTTCCTATTGAAAGTAAAATAAGTTGAAAAAAAGAATAATGTGCGGGTTCTTTAAATATACTTGAAAATCTAGCACTGCCATATGTGATAACAAACTTTGAATCTCCTATTAGCAACGGATTTCCAGTTGAATAGTAGACAATGTACTGTATAAATAATATTATACAGATAATAAAAGCAATATTTAAAGAGGCTCTTGACAACTCATATGGTCCTACATTGTCCTTAATAAACTTTGAAATCAAAACATCGGTTGCAATAAATATAGCCACTATTTCCGAAAACGAAACAAAAAAGTCCACTCTATTAAAAAAAGTATAATTACCATTAATAACAAGACCTAACAATATATAAGTAAGCGCTAGACATTCGAATAAAATTAAAACAATAAATGTTTTTGAAAACTTTAAAGAATTTTTTTCAAAGAACAAAATTTTAATGATTAAAAGTGTACTCAAAACGAATGTTAAATTTATACTTCCTATTTGAAAAGCCCACAAGCTAAAAACAATAATAATAAAATAGATAGTTATATTACCTTTTTTTAATAGCTTTTTATCTAAATTATCTTTATTATCCATCTTATCACATTACATCCTTTTATAGTAATTTTATTCAATGTACTTTCCTTTGTATCCTCTAAGACCGTCCCATAACCCCTTAAATGAATTTTTAATTTTAGGAGTTTTTTTCTCTTCTATCAGTAATATTTTAAAAATAGATATACAAAGATTATATAAGTTTTTCGTTACCCAAATCGGCTCAATACAAAAGTACTTTTTAAATAAAATCACACTATTTCTTGCCATAAAGTATCTTCGAAAAGCACTATGGTTTGTGGTATAAAAATAACGCCAAAGTAATTTGTGTCTTGTAACATTCCCATACTCATGAATTAACGATGAATAATTAGATCTAATAATTCTATAGCCTTGTTTTCTCAAACGAATACAAAAATCAAAATCTACATTATCAATAAAAAGATCATCATCATAAAACCCTACAGTACTGAATATCTTTACCTTAACTAAATTTCCTGAAGTTATTGTCATTTTGACTTCAGTGAACATTTTATTCTCATATGAATTCAGTTTACCACTATAACCTCTTGAGTTATTATAGTACACTGGTGCTATAATAGCTACTTTATCCTTGCTCATATATGACTTGTACGTTTCAAGCATAGAATCAATATAATTAGGTGTTGCCTTGCTATCTTGATCCATTGTTAGAATCCATTCACATCCACCACATATGGCCTTTTCCACTCCAATATTTAAAGCTTTTGCAATTCCCAAATTATCACCATTGAAAATATAATTCACTTTACTATTTTCATTTAAAGCTTTTACAACTATTTCATTAATATTAACTGAATTGTCAATTGCATATAGCACGTCCAAACTATCTATATATGAATTAATGTTTTCTATAACGTCTTCAGATGGGTTATATAAAACAACAACACCACTGACTTTATTAGTATGCAATTTATCACCTCTTCAATTAATTTATACAACTTTTATATATTACATTAACACTGTTTTGATTAATTTCATTGGTTTTATACACCCAAGCCATTACCATACATTTTTTCATAGTAATCTTTATAGCCGCCTGAGGTTATATTGCAAAGCCATTCCTTATTCTCCAAATACCAATTAATTGTCTTCTTAATACCTTCTTCAAAGGTCGTTTTAGGCTCCCATCCAAGATCTTTTTTTATCTTAGATGCATCGATACCATATCTTTTATCGTGACCTTTCCTATCTTCAACATAAGTTACTAACTCTTCATCTATCGAATTATCTACGTTACTGTTTATAAAGTTTATTACTGTCTTTACTATTTGAATATTTTGTCTTTCATTATTTCCACCAATATTATATACCTCACCTATTCTTCCATTATGAAGTACTAAATCTATAGCTGAACAATGATCTTCTACATATAGCCAATCTCTTATATTGCTGCCATTTCCATACACGGGAAGCTTCTTTTTATTAAGTGCATTATTTACCATTAGCGGAATCAGTTTTTCAGGAAACTGATAGGGTCCGTAATTATTGCTGCATCTGGTGATATTTATAGGCATTCTATAAGTATCATAATATGATTTTACAAGAAGATCTGCACTTGCTTTACTTGCAGAATATGGGCTATGGGGGTCTAGAGAAGTCAACTCTGTAAAGAACCCGGTATCGCCTAACGACCCGTATACCTCATCGGTAGATATCTGAATAAACTTACAACTTTCCCTGAATCCCTCTTTGCCCTCCCAGCTTTTTTTAGCTGCATTTAACAGGTTTAGTGTTCCTATGATGTTTGTATCCGCAAATATTTCGGGATTTAAAATACTTCTGTCAACATGGCTTTCAGCAGCAAAATTAACAACATAATCAATTTCATATTTATTAAATAATAAGTTTACTAATTCCTTATCACAAATATCGCCTTTAACAAAGGTATAATTGCTTTTATTCTCTAGCTCCTTTAGGTTTTCCAAATTGCCTGCATAAGTCAACTTGTCTAGATTTACAATATGATATTTATTATATCTTGATAGCATATATGTGATGAAGTTGCTTCCAATAAAACCGGCTCCACCGGTTACTAAAAGGAACGAAGTTTTATTATTATTCACGTTATCAATTAGCATATAGGTTCACCTTTCCGTTATAATATATTGAAAATTTATATCCCACTTCTAAAATGAGATTCATCCTGCAAATAAATTTACCGAAAACTCAATTATGCTATATTTCTTCAATCAAAACTCCAGAAATTTCACATTTTCCATTAATATTAATCTTTAAAGCACTTTCAAATTCTTTCGATCCTTGTGGTGATGTTATAACTGCTGATAAAATATCTTTGTCCGTCTTAAATTCTTCAGCCTTTGCTGTTATACCGTCTAAATTATATGATATTGGTGTTTGCTGTGTCAAATTATCCATTTTTAGTTTAATACGATATTGGGTATTAGGTTTAAGTTTCAACTTTCTACTTGATAAAGCCCCATTTTTAGCCTCAGCTATAATCTTATTGTCCTCATAAGATAATTCAGCATCTCCATTTCCACTAAGTTCCCATTGATCAGGTATATTATCCAAATTAACATCTATATCCGGGATATTATAAAAAACAATCTTGTTTACGTCATTTTGTCTATTTTCATTTATATTATCCTTGATATAATTCAACTTTTCAAGCATATCATTTGTACTGTCATTAAACTTGAAAGGAACCATATTGCTTTTATTTTTTTCTTTAGCTTCATTGATAATTTCTAAAGTCATATCAATATACTTTAATGCCTCATCCTTTTTATTCTGTTGTAAATACCTCATAACTAATTGGTAGTATATACCAACTTTCTGTTGCCACACCTCAACAGCAAAAGGTTTATAATCTACCAAACTATCAACATAACCAATTCCTTTGTCGAGCTTTCCTGTTTTAAAATAATATTCAGCAATTTTAGTTCTCAGATTAGTGTTATATATAGAAAATCTTTCGGCCTTAGCCATATATTCATTTGCCTCATAAAGGTCTTCACTGGTCACACTTTCTTTTGAAATGAGCAGCTTAGCGTAATCAACTTTATAATCAGGCTTAAACGCATCTGTATCTGCTGCTTTCTTCATATACTCTATAGCAAATTTGATATCATTCTTGTTAGCAAATTTATTTGCTTTATCAGAATAATTCGTAGCCATTATAAATTTTATTGGAATAATTAGAACAATAACGCTAACTATCACTCCAATAATCGGATGTAAACTAAATTGTTTTGACTTATTAATCTTGCTACATAAATTCAAAACCCTATTTATAACCGTATATTTGTACTCAATCTTTTCTTCATTTGTCTCTTCCTTATTTCTCACATTATATAATGCTAATAATCCCCATAGTATAAGTGCAATGGACGGAAATGAAAGATCAAAATCAAATAGAGAATGCATAATTAGAACAGAAACAGATGTAAATATAGCCCCTTGAACTATTCTATCGTTTATATTGTTCATGCTTCTATGGCGATACTCCTTAGCAAAAGCTGTAATAAAAGCTATCAGCAATAATACATAGCACATTATTCCAACAATACCACAGTCTGTAGCAATCTGCAAAAGAAAATTATGTGGCTGTGTACTACTATAATTAAATGACTGGTATGAATAATATTTTTGTAGCCACGCTCCTCCTCCTGCTCCTAACAACCAACTATCTTTAAACATTTTAAACCCATCTTTATAATAAATACTTCTTTGAATCGAACTTTTATTGCTTGTCATACCCTCAAAACGGTTGACAATGTTGTTAAAATATTTATGTTTTAAAGTCAAGCTTTTAACCAGTTTTCCTGATTGGCTATCAACAATTTTCGCATTATCAAAGGTAACACTAGTTCCTTTATGATAATTTATAAACTTTATATCAGCTATGTCCATATTTTGTGGAACCTTAAATAATACTTCCTGTTGTTCTATACCATTAGTACTTTTACCAGGAAAGGAAGCTACTTTTTTTGATACTCCTGATATTATATCATTTTTGTTTTTTGCAAATATTTCTATAAAGAACGCATACTCCTCTTTTAACTCATTTGCAGCCTGCGCATCAAAAATGAGTTTATATACTTTATTAGGTGATAGCTCTATTGTTTTTGTAGTAATTATGAAACTATCCTCTTGTTTTATACTATGTGAAAAACTTAACGGGGCTGTAGAATTGAATACGTATAGTACCACTAAAATTGAAATAATTACAAGCGCCACCGGGACTATCAAACACTTCTTTAAGCTAATTCTCTTCAAAAACTTTACTGCATTTTCCAATAGAAGATTTACTACAACCGATAAAGCCATGCCTATTAATAGTATTAATATAGTCTTTGCATAAACTATATCTTGATTATTTAATAAATACGAAATACCTGTAACTGTTACCCCTGAAAGTATAATACTAAAGCAATAAACTGCCCCTTGTATCTTATAATCCTTAGGAAGTACTAAAAAGAACAAAAGCAACACAACTGGCAATAAAATGTATGCACCTCTGCTCATAGTCAATAAAAAAGTAACAATATAAAATGTACCACAAATTCCAGCAGCTAACTTAACCCATAATTTAGAACCAGTAAGCATTAAAGCAATACTAATGAAAAACACCACCAAAAGATATGCAGCAAGAGTATTAGGATATTGGAACGTCGAGTGTACTCTTCCATCTACATATAGTCCAAAGAATTTAAAATCTGAACCTAGCATCTTAAAAATATTGTTTATTAAATTTACAATCTTTCCACCAAAAGCACTGTCTATACCTAATATACTTACACCAAGAGAAGATACTACCAGCACCCATAACAGCGTTATTTTTTTTCTATAATCATTGATGACGTCTGACAACATAAAAAACACGGCAAAGTACATACAATATTTTAACCATTCACCTATTGCTGCTCTGGTACTTGCAGCAACAAATATGGATATAAAATAGACTGCCAAAAAACCAAAAGCAGCATATTCTAAAGGATTACTTAAAGTCAGCTTGCTTTTTTTAACCATTTTGTAAATCCAAAAGATACCAAAGATAATGAATACAAAAATTTCTGCAGGATACTGGTCTTTTTCAAAATATAAACCTTGAAGAAAAGGTGCAAAAAACATTAGTATCGATATAGCTACAATTATAAATTTTGCTAATATATTAGAATATTTATTGTTAATATTAATGCTATTTTTTTTCTTAACTTTAGTCATATTAATCCCCTCTACTGTCCTTTGTTTAAATCTGGTTAATCTATTATATTTCATTCAAAATATTAACATATTTTAAATTTGATGATTCAAAATAATCCTCAAAATCTGGATGCCACACAAATACCATAGTGTTTTCACAATATATTATTTTTTCAAAATCTTCTTTATCGGATATATAATTATATAGAATACCTTTTCTATTGAATGTACTCTTAACAATATTACATATCTCGTCCTGCGGGCCAAATAAAATAGCTTTGTCAAATTCTTTGGTGTTAAGTTCTTTTACCCTATCCTCCATATTATTATGGAATTGATTTATAAACCTGTATGAATCTATAATATATTTATAGGTTGCTTCAGCTTTTTCCTTAATCCCCTTGTGAGTCAATGTATATTTCATCGACCGGGTATTCAATTTTTCAACTTGTATCATGCCTTTTTCAATCAATTTTTTTATAATCAAATTAACATTACCAAGCGAAATTCCGGTAAGTTTTGAAATATCTCGCTGTGTAGTAAGGCTCGTCTTTTGTATATTTTGAAGTATCTGTAATTCATTCTCCATATATTTTTATCCTCTATCAACTAAGATTTCTTACTATAACTATGATAAAGAAGTACAATACTAACTAATTTATTGTTTTTGTAATATTGAGGTCTGTACTATACCAAAACTCTTTTGCAACAACAATAAACGTGCCCAACAGCATTCCTATTACCATAAATATTGCTGTGTTGAATACCTTTCTTGGAGCGATAGGTCTTACTGGGGGTAATGCTTCTGAAACAACAGCTATGCTCTCATTTCCTGTATCTATAGATTGCTTAATTACCGATTCCTTATATTTTTGCTGATACGCCTCATAGGTTTGTTTAACAATATCCTGCTCTTGTTTTAAAATGTCATATTCACGCTGTTTTTGTGCATGCTCTGTTTGAATAGTTTCTATTTCCTTCTGGCAACCGATGATCGCTTTTTCAGTATTTACCCTCTCAGCTTGAAGATTTGACAACTTTAAATCCAACTCATTCACATTATTTGACAGTTCAATATATACCTCATTTATTTGTTCAGTAGTTAAATTTATGTGTGAAATTTCATTAGTTCTAAGACCTGTTTTGTCTCTTATGGCATCTGCCAACAAATCATTTTCCAGTAAATTGACTTTCGTCACTAACGTTCTTGGTGTATTTGCAAGTAGCTGCTTACCTTGTCCAACTGATGCAGCCGTAGAACTTTCATCTATTTTTATTTGAGCTAATGTAGTTTTAAAATTTGTTAATTGTTCCAGTTTTGAATCTAATTCCATCTGAAGTTCAGATGGTCCTCTTGGTTTTGATAAGAAACCTTCCAACTTCTTTGACACTTCATCTAGATTTTTCTTTTCTTTATCCATCTGAGCCTTCAGTACCTCACCTGAACTCTCAGCCTGTTTTTGGTTTGTCTCTGTAATAAACTTTGTAAACCTTGCGCTAACCATATTAGCTATTTTTGCAGCAGTATCTGGACTTTCATCGGTAACTTTAATTGTAATCAAATTTGTATTCTTTATATCTTCTACAGATATTTTATTTGATATCTGTTGAAGCGGAACACCTTTAAAATTCATTTGTTCTCTGATATACTGCAAAATTACAGGCGCTTTTATTTGTTCTCTATATGTTTCTATAGATGTATCACCATTTTGTGACATAGCACCAAGTAATCCAGCAAGTGTTGCACCATCTTCAGTAACCTGCTGCGAAATATTGTTGGTTGATTGTGAAATCCTCAACATTACTTGAGCTTCATAAATAGGACTAATGATAAAAAAATTCGCAATAATACTAACAACAGCAAATATGGCTGTAATAATTAATATACTTTTTTTCCCTTTTAAAATGATTTCAATGATTTGCCTTAAACTAATTTCCTCCACATTTTTCCCCACCTGTCTATTAAAAATAATTATTCGTAACCAATCCAATTTAGAATTACCCTGTTTAGAACTCTCATAAATAGATATGTTCATAGACTGAACGTACTAATTGTATAAAATTTGCGTATTCTTGTCAAATAGTAAATTTTATAAAATATAATATAAATTATCCTTCATTTATATTTTATAAAGCTATATGAAGCCTTAAATTAGCTTTACCAGATTTTAATACAAAATAAAAAATCGGCTCCGACGAATTAAAGCTAGGGTATTCCTCTGCAGCAAACAGCCTTTCGGTAGACTTTTTTGATGCCAGAAAGAAATGCACTTTCTTAGGCATTAAAAAATGGGGCTAACGTCCCGTTGAAACCCATGTTGTAGTTTGCTTGGAATTAGTAGGTTTGAGAATGTCTTTGTAAGAAAAGCGGGTACTTGCACTATTGTATGTTGTGCTTTCATTTGAAGTTTTTTCAGAAGGGCTTTGGAGTCTTATGCTCTTCGGCAAATTCACATGGTACACTTTTACATTTCTTTTTAAATCTTTGCATCTTCTGCGATTCAAGATTTTATTATCTTTAAAAATCAATGCACTTTCTTAAGAAATATAAAAAGAACTGCTGCAAAACCTAGTGGTCTTGCAGCAGTTCCCTATTTAGATATTAACTATTAATTACTCTACTGTATACTCTTGACTAAATGCCTTAGCTTTGTTAGCAGAAGCATCTGTAATATAGTTTACTGCACTCTTAGTTTCAACTTTTACAGTTTTACCAGCTGTCAATGCTTTAATGAAAGTTAATGTTGCTGTAGTTGAACCTGTTGTACTAACAGCTAACGTGTAATCTGTTCCTGCTACTAATGCTGCTCCATCATAAGTTACAATGATATCAGTTGCAGCATAATCATTACTTTTTGCTTTTACATTTTCATCAAATGTTAATGTTATAACTTTACCAGTTGTGCTTACCTTCTTAGCTGCATCAGTAGTTGGAGCTACAAATGCAGGAGCTATACCATCAACTATATTTGTTGTAAATGCACCTGCTGCCATAGCCTTACCTGTATCTGATTTTACTTTATCAGCAACAACAGTTACATTTGTAGGTTTTGAATCTGAAGTAGCAAGTTTTGATACATCTCTCAATGTTGCAAGAATAAGAGTGTGTTCTAACTTATCATCATCATTAACTGCATAAGATATTGATTCGATACCGCCAAGACCATATACAGAACCACTTACTGTAAATGAATCTGAAGAAACTGTTGTTACTTTTCCTTTGATATCGATCTCTATCTTGTTAAGTTCTTTTGTTGTAACTTTAAACATTTCAGGTGCTGATTCTCCGCTTAGAGCAATTCCTGTAGATAGAGCGTCATACAAATTACCTGCAGCATCAGCGAATCTTCCAACTGTCAAAGTACCAGTAACTAAAGTCGCTGGAACAGTTTCTGGAACAGTTATCTTAACTTTCTTGTTTGAACCAAATATTTCTATTGTAGCATCATCATGAAGTTTTGCACCATTTAATCTATAGTTGTTCTTATCAAGTATTGAACCTACGCCTTCAACTTTCATATCTTCTGGGAACGTTACATAGATATATTCTGGTTCTCCAGCAGGTGTTGAAAGATAAGCTGCTTTAATAGCAGTAGGATCAATAGCAGTTTTATCTGTTACTACAAATTCTTTTGTAACTGCAACCATCTTATTTTCTGCTAATGATGAATCTTTAATATCTTTAATTTCTAATGTGTAAGTTCCACCTGTGAGAGCTGAAGAAATTGTAAGTGTAACTTTTTTATCAGCGCTATTGTAAGTTGCATCAAATGTTTTCTCTATTTTCTTTGCGCTTGAATCCTTAATAACGTAGTTTTCTTCAGTTTCAGCACTTGTTTGATTAAGCGTTTCTGAGTAAGTGATTTCTACCTTATTTTCAGCTGTAGCTTCTACCTTTGTAACAGTTGGAGCTTCTTTGTCAACAGTAATAGTTGCTGCCAATTTAGCATCGTCTGCCATCTTGTTGCCCCATGCATCTACAACTTCTACATCTCCAGCTGTTTTTAATACTGTAACAACTACATTACCTTCTGGTAAATAGTAGTCAGTTAAACCACCTGTTCCATCATTAAAGCTAAGAATAAACTCTTTGTTATCAGTTGTAGTTACACTTACAGGCTTCCAAGCTGTATAAGTGTGGTAGAAGTAATCAACAGTTAATTTTGCATCATTTCCACTCTTATCTTTTCTAAAAACAGCTTTATCAAATACGATAATTGCTTCTGTCTGACTAGCTGATTTTAATGTTGCAACAGGAGCAGTTGTATCTTTAAGATATGCCAATTCAAAAGTATTGGATAATACGTTAAAGTTTGCAAAGTCACTGAAGTTGCTTACTTTAACTTT
The DNA here is from genome assembly GCF_000179595.2 of Acetivibrio cellulolyticus CD2. Classification (NCBI taxonomy): domain Bacteria; kingdom Bacillati; phylum Bacillota; class Clostridia; order Acetivibrionales; family Acetivibrionaceae; genus Acetivibrio; species Acetivibrio cellulolyticus. Next base: position 2,184,337 of record NZ_JH556653.1, read on the forward strand.
ATAAGTCCCTTCACCTAATGAACTTACACCAATTTTTACACTAAGAACTCTCTTATTAGCTGAAAGGTCTTTGCTAACAACACCATAAATTCCATTATTAACAAGTACTTCTGCTAATGAACCAGAAGCTGAATTAACTTGAACAGGTTCTGAGAAAGTGATATCAAATGTGTTTGGTCCAGTTAACTTGATGGAAGACGCTACAGGTAATGTAGTATCTTTGATAACATCAATGCTCTTAGTAGCATCTGCAGTTAAACCAACTTCTTTTTTAACTGTAACATCTACTTTATCCTGTTGTTTTACAGCATTTGTTAATGTTAAAGCTACTGATTTCTTGTCTTCAGACAATGTAGCTAAATCAACACCTTTGCTAGTTGAACCAACTTTAACTGTATAATTTGCTTCTGTTTCAGCTTTATCAGCATCTGCTATTGCTCTTGAGAAAGTAACTATGATTTCTTTTAAGTTGTCTGAACTTACACCTTCAACTCTTAATTCAGCAGGTGCAACTATAACTTTTACTGTAGCTTTAACTGTAGTATCAGCTATAACACCTTCGATTGTCTGTTCACCGTCTTTTGAAGTATCAACTGTTGGCCAAGTAACACTTACATCTGCTGTAGTATCATCTTCATAAGTTGCTTTAACAGTAGCTGGAAGTGTAGCAGCAGCTCCGATATCAACTGTAACATCAGCGATTGCAGCTACAGATTTGATTTCAAGGTATTTAATTTCAGTTTTCTTAAGATCATCTACCTTAACATCTCCGCTTGTTATCAATGATTTAATAAGTTTTACGCCATCAGCCTTAAACTTAGCTTCCAATGTTCCGTAAGAAATACCTACTAAATCATCTTTGATTATTCCAGCATCGCTATTGTATGCTGAAGCTTGAGTAGCTGTTAAACCACCGATTTCGCTCAATTTAGTTGCTGCAGTTTTGTAATCGAAGTCTCCATCGTAACCTAACTGTTGGAGAATCAATGAACTATAAGCTTTACCGTTTAATGCAGCTGCAGGTCTGAATGTTGAATCTGCTGCATAACCTTTTACAATGCCTTTTTCAACCGCAAATGCTACTTGCCTTTTAGCAAATTCTGCTATTGTTCCAGCATCTTTGAATTTTGCAAGCATTGTATCTGCTTGTTCCATTGAAAGTTTTAATGCTTCGTCTTCCTGGCCAAAAATTCTGAGAAGCATAACTACTCCAGTTTGTCTGTCTAGTGATGCTCCTAAATCTGGATTGAACACTTTTTCATCGATTCCTTTGTACAAACCGATTGTGTTAAGCTCATTTGCTTCTTTTTCATAGCTGTATGTTGCAGCAAATGTAGGAGCTATAGCCATTGATCCAACCATAGCAACTGATAATACTGCCGCTAACATCTTTTTGAGATTCTTCATACTCTCAAATCCTCCTTGTATTGTTGTTTTTTGGGGAAGCAGGCTTAAAATATAAAGCCAGGCTACGCCTTATCCCTATGTGTCTTAACCTGACCTATCTTGCATTTTGCTCAAGACTGGCGCACTTAACCTATCTTGAATTCAAAACTAATTATACCATCGGCATTTTTGTGAGTCAACATCTAGAATTTAAGTGTAAAGAAATTGTAATAGAATTGAAACAAACTACATTTAAGCAGCTGGGCGTTTTAATAGGGAAATTATATCATATATTTTTAGGAAATAAAACATTTATTTTATATAAAATTAATATGAATTTTTCATTATAATAACAAAGAAAAGAGTATTAAAATATAAAAAGCCGGTTTTCACCGGCTTTTGTCACGCTTAAGGCACTACTATCTGTTACTGAGGTTTCTTTCTGCCATTTCGATAGCCTTTTTTACAATATTTCCGCAATCTCTTGAAGAAACAGAACCCCAGCCTTCATTCTCAACGATATTGGATACTCCTAACTCTTTTGCTATTTCAGCTTTAAGACTTTCGGACATTATTCCTCCACGTCTACTCATAGTTCATGCCTCCTTTTATATAAGTAGAAACTACTTATATATTTAATTTGCGTACATTCTTATTATTAACAATTTCTCTTATATAATTTAATGAAATTTTTTCAATGCATTCTAAAAAATTCTCATCAAACAGTTACCTTTTTAAGCTTATGTTAATATAATACATTAACCGCATTCTATTTAAAGAAAGGTGATAATATATGCCCTTTACAGCAAGAGAATTACTGGCAAGGCTAATTAAATGCGAAGCTGGCGGGGAAGGTATGAACGGGATGAAAGCTGTAGCAAATGTTGTCATGAACAGAGTCCACGCTTCTTATGGTGAATACTTAAGAGTCTGTCAGGGCGACCTTCGGAAGGTTGTATTCCAACCATACCAATTCACCTGTGTTATGGATACAGTATATGGAGAAGTAAATCCACAAACTATATGGGCAACACCGCCGGAAGATATTCACTATGAAGTTGCAGACTGGGCATTAGCAGGAAATGAGCTTTCGGGAATAGCTGATTGCTTATGGTACTATAACCCATTTAGCCCTAGCTGTAGCGATATATTCCCTTCATCAGGCACAGGAGAGTTTATTACCAGAGTCAATCAACACTGTTTTTACAACCCTACGCCGCTATATGCTGAGACTTAATTAATTCAAAGTAATTTAAATTTAAATCAGGAGGTTTTCTTATGCCAAATTACTTAAACAAAAATGCAATGATGCCAAAAATGAACCCCTATATGTCCCCATGCCAACATTGTGGGGCTGAAGCTGCTTCACAATTTACTCAAGCACTTCCATCAACACAGATGCCAACAGGCATTCCTACAGGACCTATGTACAGTAGTCCTATGCCTGTTCAGCAAACTACTCCTATGCCTGTTTCTCCAGTACCAGTTGGTGGCACTGGTGGAGCTCCGGAAACAGTACAAAATATTCAATATACCCAAGGCTATCTTAAAACTCAGATAGGAAGACATGTTAAAATAGAATTTCTAATTGGAACCAATATGCTTCAAGATAGGGAAGGAACACTATTAGAAGTAGGTACTAGTTATGTTATAATCCGAGAAACAGAAACCGATGATCTGCTGTTATGCGATATGTATTCAATAAAATTTGTAAGATTCTATTATTAATATTTTAAACAAAATAGCAGTAGAGTTTGTTTTTGAAACAATATCGCAGCGGAGTTTGTTGCATTAATTACATATACCGCTGCGATATGTTTACCAGTACTTATCTCTTATACTTTACACTGAAACTACTTTGTCTTCTTTGAGATTTCTGTTAAAGCTTGTGATGCTTCAGTATCAAACCTATAGTCAGTAGCCATATCACCTAATGCCAATATTCCTACCAACTGGTTGTTTTCAATTACCGGAACTCTTCTTATCTGCTGCTGTGCCATAATTCTTGACACTTCGTCCACATCCATATCAGGTGTAACTGTTGTTACCTGGGAAGTCATAACATCCTGAACTTTTGTATCTTGCGGAATCTTACCATGCGCAACATTTCTAACAACTATATCTCTGTCTGTAACAACACCTACTACTTTGTTTTGGTCAAACACCGGTACAGATCCAACATTAAGCTTCTGCATTAATTGAGCTGCTTCTACTACTGTATTTGATGGATTAACATACCCAACATTCTTTGTCATCTTTTCTCTTACTTTCACATAATCATCCCCTTATTTTGAATTCGATTATATTATCCTCATTTATGTTTTTGATAACCGTTGAATATAATGTTAATAAAATAAACTACGTCCTTCATAGTATAAATTTGTTATTTTAAATTTACATTAAACAGTCTAGTATTTATAATTAAGATGATATAATAATAGTAGATATACTTATTTATACAAAATCAAAAGGACTGATTTCTATGCACCACAAATTGAAAATAATTCTTTTATCTATATTTTTTACTTTAATTATGTTTTTACTATTTTTTTTCAAGCCGATCTCAAGCTACATTTATTACTCAATATATAATAAAGACAACCTTACAATAAACGTTTCAGTTGTTAATGCTCAAATCCACACTATCAGTGCGGAATCGTCCAATCGAGTTTTTTTAAAGGCCAGTGTAAAAAATTCGGAAGGTTTCCCTATGTCAAATGCTACTTTAAGATTTTTTATTGAAAATGGCACAGGTGAACTTTCTACTCAAAAAGAATCCACCAATTCACTTGGTGAGTGCATTTTTTCATACACACCACAAAACTACTATGAATTAAAAAGTAAAGAAAACCCTTCTGTTAAAATAACAGCACAGATAAAAAATTCAAATAAGTCATCTTCAATAGGATTTAAACTGATATCTACGCCTATAGTCATGATTTACGGTTATCAGGAATCCCCTGAAGTCTACGATAACTTAAGCGAATATCTTACCTCAAACAAATTCTCCTGCAATACTTTGGAGTATGATTCAAAAGCTGGGGTAATAGCTGGTTCAAAAGTGCTTGGTAAATTTTTAAGTGATAAAAGGCATGAGTATATTAGCAATGGTATCTTAGTTAATAAATTTACTTTAATTACGCATAGCATGGGGGGCCTTGTGGCAAGATACTATACAACAAGTAAGGAATATCTTAAAAATGAAGATGTTAATAAAATTATTTTTACGTCAGCTCCTCATAAAGGATCATATATTGCATCTCTTGGGGAAAATTTTTATAATGATCAGTCTATCAAAGATCTTGCACCGGATAGTAATTTATTTACTAATATTTTTGAAGCCTCAATTAATAAAGGTTTAAATCGATCCATACAAGTTGCAAATATAACAAGTCAGTATGATGAAGTTGTAACTGAAGAGAGCTCCAACCTTGATGAATGGAAGATAAATACCGAGATATTCAATATAGGGGAAAATAACTTTACAATGGATAGCATATTAAGCGGAGATTTATTGAATGCGCCTAATCATAAGGGGATTTTGAACAATATGAGGGTCTTTCAGAGGATAGGCGGGATGTTGAACACCAATTTGGCCTATCCGTCTGAAAAACAGAATTAATTTGATTTTTATTTTAAATTATAAGTTAATGCATATATGTTTGGTGAACTTTTAACTGGATATAATACAGTCAACTTATCTTCATTATAAAGCCTATTCAAATCAATAAGCGGATCTGAAAAGAATCTACCCTGATCAGTTATATCAATCAAAGTCCAGTCAGTCCAATTAGATGCAGCTGTTGCTGAAGCAATTCTGAGATCAGGTAAAATTGCATAGAGTGTATTACTAGATGAAACTGCAAGCTTGCCACGGAAATTACTTACTACACTATAGTCCATAGCATTTCTTTTCCATGTTCCGTCTACATCTCTCCAATAGTGGAAGTACTTACTCTTAGTCCTCGCATTGGTAAAATTGGAATCGTCAGAATTCGAATCGGGCATATGGGAAAGTAATACATGCACTCTCCCCATAGAATCCACTATATGGTGCTCCTGATTTATAAGTCCCCTGTTTTGATTAATAGTCCACACTTTGATTCCAGCAGAGTTTTTATTTATAAAGGTAGTTCCGGTTTTCGCCACTTCAGTACCTACATTGTTTTTCCATGTACGCCCGTTATCATCGCTATAAATATAACACAGATCGTGATTTGTAGTAGCATCCGATGTATCACGCCAGCACCATGTCATATGAAGACGGTTACTCCCTTTGCCATATGACAAACCATGAGCATAAGCATTTACACTGTCGGATATGCCATCAATATATTTACCAAGGCTGGTCCATTGCTGGGTAGCTCCTGAGTATTCCCACAAATATTGATCGCCGCTCCCGCTCGTACCGTAGCGGTATTCAAATAGTATATTTCCTTCCGGAGTTGTAATAAACCTTGGATATGTAACAAGGGTAACTTTTGTATTTCCCAAACTGCTTGTAACCGCGCCAAAGCTTGAAGTATCCCATGAATGATTTGCCGGATCAGCAGCAAGGCCATTTACCGACTTACGGTAGTGCAGATCGTTTCCATGATGATCAAAGGAAAGATGTATGGTACCGTCTTTTGGACAAATCCCGATAGAAATTGTGTTGTGTGCATCATCAGAAGTATTTGTATAGTCTGTAAACTCGAATTTCTTCCATTCTCCTGAAGGCAGTGCCCTTCTTGCAAAAACAACATGTCTGTTGGTATTCCAGAAGGCTGTGTATTGGTAACCATTATAAGAAATAATTCCATCCTGTTGGAATGATTCACCGTTTAAATAACCTCCATAAGATACAACTGTTAACCCTGAGTAAGTCATTAGATTATCTTCCACTTTCCCAAATTCTTTTACTTCTCCTGTATCCAAAGACTTAATCCCTAGCAAGTGCATTTTCAGGAGTGCTATATCTATCGAATTTACACTGCCATCATAATTAACATCTGCTGCTTTTAAAGGGTTTCCAGTCAATAAACTCATACCTAACAAATGCTTTCTAAGTAAAGCAAAGTCAATTGAATTTATTGAACCGTTTTCATCCAAATCTCCACACTTTACCCCCAATTCGGCAGCTAAAGTAATGCTAACTGCCAAGTTTAGCAATAACATACAAGACAACAAAAAACCTATTATTCTTTTCATACCAATTAAACCCTCCCCTTTATTTTTCCAATGTAGTATTGGGAATTAATTCTTTAAGTCATTAATTTACAATAATTATATACGAATTCTGTAATATTGTTAAGCAGGTATGAATATATCAATCTCTGCATAAAGGCAGCAAGACTTCTTATATGTAAGCTTACAAAAAAGTTTGCTCTAGGATTTTTTATCTTACGCCATACTTGTTTTTGGTAATAGCTGATTTTATTGAAATTTCTTACCTTTCGATATTTTTCTTTGCAAACTTTTTGTCTGTTAAATTATTTCCTCGCATTTTATAATTTTTATATAAAAGTCTTCAGTCAGAAAGTAGGTGACCTTAATGAAACCTTATATCATCGACCTCTAGGTACTGAAGCTATCTACCCTATTAGGTAAATCTTATAGTTTTGTACCAGGGATTATTTTGAGTATTGGATTTTATGACGAAATGGCAAAATGGGAAGATGAACTATTACAAAGTAAGATTTCTAGAATTTACAAGACCCAAAAGTATTATAAGTGTCCAAGGTTGGAAAAATACAAGGACTATCGTAATCGTAACCGTGGGTATGGTTATCATTACTATAAAGAAAGCAAGTACATACGTAAATTCATATTCAGACAATTAAGGAGAAAGGCTAAGAGGGAGTTTGATATAGACAATTACTATAAATTTACTTCACATGACTATAAAACCTGCGGTTGGCTGACTTGGTAGTAAGCAATATGTGTGTTTATGTGAGACCGGAATTTTTAAGATTCCGGTTTTTCCATGGTTATTGATGTCCTGCCATGAAGCTGTGTCATTTCTCATTGCTAACCATCTGATATTCCTTAATGGTTTTCTAGCAAAGTGAATTCTGTGGTTTTCCGCTAACAACTGTTTATGCAGATATTTCCACTTGCTGGTTTGGGTTTTTTGCTAAGCGTATAAAGTATAAAACGTAAGTGCTTCAAAAGATGACGTCTAGCTATATCACGATCATTGCGATAAGCTAATGGTGTCATTTTTTGAAGCACTTTTTATGTTTATGATTCAGCCTGCATTCTTCCGGTAAATCCTTTGACCAAGGCAGGTACTTGTCCAGAAGTTCTGGGTGGTTTTTAAAATCTGTATTAGGCATTGCTTCAAGGATATATTTTAGATACTCATACACGTCCAAAATATTTGCTTTGGCAGATTCCACCAATGTATAAAGGATCGCATTAGCAGTTGCTCCCCTTGGAGTGTCAGCAAAAAGCCAGGCTCTTCTTGCCACGGCATATGGTTTGATATTTGCCTCACAAAGATTGTTTGAGATGGGAAGTCTTCCGTCTTCTAGAAATGTTTCGAGATACTTTTTCTGATTCTTAGCATAATTTAGAGCTTTTGTCAGGTTCTCATTTGTAGTAGAAATTGCAGAGGTCTCTTCAACCCATGACCAAAAGGCATCAAGAATGGCGCGTGACGCCTCCTGACGCTTCTCTTTCTTTTCGTCATATGACAGTTCCTTTATCTCATCTTCCACTTTGAAGAGAAGATTGATGAATTCCCTTCCTTCAGCTCCTTTGGAACCCGAGATCTCTTTTCCTTTATTGTCCAGCGGAATACTTTCTATGAAATAGCGTCGACAATGAGCCCAACAAAGATTTCTTTTAATGTTCTCCGCTTTCTCATAAGCACTATACGCATCCGTGGTTAGATATCCATGAAACCCTTGTAATAGTTGCTTTGCAACATCACCGCTTCGGCTTCTGGAATAGTGGAAGAAAGCTGCCTTGATCTCTTCACAAGCTGCACTTCGCATGACCCACATGAAAGAATCACTGCTAGCTTGTTTGCCTTCTTCCTTATT
>NZ_JH556654.1 GCF_000179595.2 Acetivibrio cellulolyticus CD2
TAATACAGGAATCCCGGAAGGATCTGAACCGGCAGACGAAAACTGTAATACAAAGACGCAGAAAGTCGCAGAACAAATCAATATAGCAAAAGAAATAATACGTTATTTATGCGGTATAATGGGGCAAACAAATACAAATGGGGATATATTTGACTATAACAAGCGTCAATCAATTAAGAAGATTAAGGAATTATTTGAGGATGGAGAGGAAACGATATCGGAAAGGACCTGTTATGATGTACATGCGAAACTTAAGGCTATGGGAATATTGGAGGAAGGAATACACCCTGTTAGAAAAACGCCATATTTAAGGATTGTAGGCTATAAAGAGGCTTTTGAAGATGGTTATATAGTTGTGCCTTTTGCAGTATTTCAGAAAGCTTTTAAGACGTTAGAAACAGGCTCCATAAAGCTATTTTTTGATACACTATATAAGCTAAATAATGGAGAGGACCCAGGCAACAAAAAGAATCCTAACCCCGGAAAGGATAAGGTAGTACAGTTTAAAGCTTACCTTACCGAGAAGGACCGAAAAGATGAAGGAAGAAAGAAAAAGTATGCAGTAAACCAACTATGGCTTAAGAGAAAAAGCAAAACAGAGATTTTAAACTTTATTTTAGGTAAGGATAATAGCGAAAATGGAGGATTGAGACATTTTTTTGATATTAGCATAAATCGGGAAACAGGAGTAGTATTTCTTAAGATAAAAGACCAGTATTTCGTGACAAAGAAGCATTCTAAAAAACTCCGGGATTATATAGACCCGCTGGAACGGTACAAGAAGAAAGCTGAATTAATCGATGAAATTCTTAAGACATGTGCATTTAAATACAATGATAAAGATAGAAGGGCCTTTGTGGATATTCTGCATAGGGAAAGGAAGCGGGTTATAAAGATGCTCCTGAATGCTTTGGACCTAGATTACCGAAGGCGAAGCGAAAGGAACGGAAAGCCTATAAAGTCGCTAGGGGCTTACATGTATTGGTTATATGGTACATATAAGAAAGGTGACAAAGTAATAATATATGAAAAGCTGTATGGTCCTGAAAAACAGGATATAGGTGATACGGAAGATATCATAGATGATTACGAAATGTATATAGATGAATATAACGAAGTATACAGCAGCTATTATGAGGATGAAATAATTTAAGGCATAGAATAGAACTCTATGCCTTAAGGTGTTGCCTGAAGGTGCATAGTAAAATATGGAAAATCAATAAGGCTTGAAAAATAGCAAAAAAACACCATAAAATGTAAAATTAAAAGGTGGTTCAACTGAAAATTTGGCTTGAACCACCTTTTAATTTAGGGTAAGTTTGCAAAAAAATAAACTAAATTACTATAAAGTTGCAATTTTCTTAAATGTATTAAGATAGATTTGTAAAAATCTTATAATTATTTTCCTGAAATCTTAGAGAATAAAGCATTATAAGGCATGTATAAGCTATATGTTAAATATTTTATAAACTATAAAGACAGTTTAAGCTAGCTCACGATATCGGTAAGTTTTCCTTTGGGAAAACTTTTTTTTAAAAACCTGTTGCTACTATGTACCCTTCAATATAATTCTATACTATTCCATACATGGTAATTAAAAGCATTATTAAAAAGGAATAACTTAATCCCACTTATTTCCAACGGGCTAAAATTTACCTAAAATTTGCATAAATAGTTGTATTCAAATCAACAATCATATATAATATCATATAGAAAGTCATATAAAGTGCACATTAAAGTGTACATTAAATATGACACGTAGATGTAATAGAAATGAATAAATTGTTTCGCGGCGGCGGCGGCTTGTGCGATTATAAAAAAAATCGCTAGGTCGATGGTTATATTTTATATAACCTATCGACTGATACATACCTAACAAAACAAAAATGCCGTAAAATAAATATGTGTCTTTTCAAAAGAAAAACAGTTAAGGCGGCTGCCTTAACTGTGAATAATATTTATAAGGTGGGTGTAGCAAATTATGGTAAAAATTCGACTAGAGGGATTACCTGATGAAGTAGAAAACCTTCTTGTAAAAGTAAGAAAAGATTTTAAAATACTTCAAGAAAGTAATCAATATCCTAATAGAAATTCTAAGTATATAAGAGTGTATTTAGATGTTGAATGTAATACAGGTTATCAAGGACCAGGGACAGATCAGACACAGCTGCATGAATAATATGTATTACGAATTAGGTTGAGAGCCGGAGGAATAACATGCCTGAACAGATAAAAAGCCATTTATCAAACTTAACAAACTTTGAAAAAAGAATAATAATAGCAACTGTAATATGCTTAGTGGCCTATACACTTTATGTGATTATAAAGGAAATATACTATAACTACCGTCAGAGTGTTAACAGGAAAAATGCAGTTGTAATGCAAATAATACCAAAAGCTGGGACTGAAACAAAAGATATAACAGACTTTTTAAAATTTATTCATGGGATACTATTAGGTAGGCACAAATACCATGTAAGTTATGAGATTGTGGCAGAAGATAACAAAATAAAATTTTATCTCTGGGCTCCAGGTGAGATGAAGGAAGTTGTAAAAAATAGAATAATGAGCAGCTTTAATAATGTGCAGATAAATGAGGAAGTAGCGGACCCGCTGAATATTAAAAATAAAAAGGTCAGTGTATCAACATTAAAAATAAGTAAACATTATCTATTATCTTTAAATACAGAAATAAACAACATTATAGACAGTATAACGTCAGTTATGACGGGTTTAGAAAAGCAACAAAGGTTAATAGTGCAAGTGTTAGTAAGTGCAGAAAGTGAAAAATGGAAATATAAAGGGGAAAGGGATTTTAGGTATTGTGAAAGACACAATAGGCCCTTACGCAAAGTTAATATACTTGACTACATAGCTGATGGAATAACGGCTATATCAAACGAATTAGGGAAGGAATTGCATGGGAAAGGAAGCACTGGAGGGGCAACATTTGACAGCATAGGAGGCAATAAAAAAAGTAAGGTTGATACGTCAGAACATAGAGAGGCATTATATAAGCTTAAAGAACCAGGCTTCAATGTATCTATAAGACTTATTGGAGCGGGTGGCTGGAAAAAAACTAATCAAAGAATAAGCGGGTTAAGTGCTGCTTTTGCAGAATTATCTCATGAAAATAGATTTATAAGAAAAAACAACTATTTTTATTTTATACGCTACTCTGGCGGTGAGTTTGAAAAAGCAAAAAAAAGATACATTCAAAGGACCCAATCTAGTTTATTATCTGTATCAGAAATTAGGTCATTTGCGTTCCAGATGCCGACCAAAGCGAACGAATCGAACGAAATTGTAAGGTATACGTCAAGGATACTACCGCCGCCTATATCAGCAACAAGAACGGAAAACCCATTTGCTTTAACAAGATGGAAAGGGAAAGAAGAAGTAATAGGAATTGTACTTAAAGACCTCTTAAGACATATAAACGTAACAGGTAAGACAGGTACAGGAAAATCAGAGTTTGCAAACTTGTTTTTTACCACGCTTTTACAGACAGGTTACGGAGGCTGCTTAATTGACCCTCATGGTGATTTATACCGAGACGTTGTACCGCGTATCCCTGAAAGTAGGCGAAAAGATGTTATTCTAATGGATTTTAGCGAAAAGGACTTTCCTGTACCGTTTAACTTTATGCTTATAAAAAACAGGGACCCGATAGAAATAGAGCGTATAACTACAGAAATGTTAAGTGTATTTCAACGGTTATTTTCGGAGGCGTGGGGAGGAAGGACCGAATATTACTTTAGAAATACAATTAAAACGGTCCTGGAAGTAGAGCCAAAGCCCACGATATTACACATAAAAAAGCTTTTTGTAGATGAAGAATACAGGAAAAAAATAATACCAAAGCTTAAAAACGTTGCTTTAAAGGATTTCTGGACAAAAGAGTTTGGTAAGGGTAATGGGGAAATAGATTCAGCAACTAGGACAGCACTACAAAGCCCATTGAATAAACTAGCGGTTTTTACCGATAATGAGCATTTATTATACTCAATATGTCAGGCTGATTGTATAGATTTCAGGAAGGCTATGGACGAAAAGAAAATATTAATTGTGAACGTAGATAAAGGCTCAGTAGGGGAAGAAACCTGTAAATTAATAGGTAGTATGATAATTACAAAATTAAAGCTTGCAGCCATGAGCAGGAGCAGCATGGAAAAAGCAGACCGTTTGAAGGCACCTTTTATAATGGCTGTAGATGAATTTGAAAACTTTGTAGGTCCTGAAATTGAGGTTATACTGGACGAATTGAGAAAATACGGATTTGGTTTAATGATGCTTCATCAACGTATAGAGCAGATACAGACAATTAAAAGTGCTGTATTTAACAATGTAGGAACATTAATAACATTCAGAACAGGTATAGAAGATGCAGCATATTTGACTAAATTTTTTAAAGGTTTGGACCCGGACGATATAGCAAGTTTGGAAAACAGGCAAGCGTATTGCAGATTACTTGTTAATGGAACAGAACAGCAGCCATTTACCTTCTGGACCCTTGACAGAATAGAGTTGACAAAAGAGCAAGAAATAGATTACTACAAGCAAGTTTATGAGCAGTCAATAGCAGACCGAAAAAATAGGGCTGATTTATCAAAAGAACTTTACGGAATAGAGGAACAAGAGGAAAAGAAGGTTATAGGAAAGAGGCAGGAAAAGCCTGAACAGTTTGAAGATATGGAGGAAGATGCCAGGGCCGAAGCAGAATGTAATACGGAATCCAGCTACGGCCAGGAACCAGCAGAAAAAAATTGTAATACAAATAACACTGAAAATGAGGAAATAATAGTAGTTAAGAATAGAGAAAGTGAAGTTAATCAACTGGAGGAAGAACAGCCAACAGAAGAAGAAACAAAAATAATAAAGAGAGGAAGGAGGGACACAGAAGATGAGTGGTAAAAGGGGCAGCCGAATTCGCGAAAGAGCGGACCCAAAACTAATTGATGAAAACTATGTAGTAGAAAGCCGTATTACCGAAACAGGGCGAAAAATAATAGACTTGGTATATGAAATGCGGGCCATAAAAACTAAAGATATAATAACCATTTTAGGAGCAGGACAGCGATATATACAAAAAGTACTGCAAGATTTATACGAAAAACGATTTTTAGATAGACGTTTTCCCCAATCATACTTAGGAGAGGGTAGCAGTCAAGCAATTTACTTTTTAGACGAAGCAGGAAAGATATTTATAGCAGGAAGCCGCCGTATGGACCTTAAACAAGTAAAATGGAGAAAAAGGGAGAACTTAATATATGGGCCTGAGTTACAGCATACTTTGGGTATAGCAGGAGTAAGGGCAACATTAACAGAGGCTGCCAGAAAGCGAGGGGGAGAAATAAAAGATTTCCGCGGAGATACAAGTACACGAATAACATTCAATTATGAGGCTCAGGAGTTTATTTTTGAAGCCGATGCATTTTTAACCTATAAGGAAGAAAAGACACTTTTTGATTACTTTTTGGAGTTTGACCGCGGAACTATGACAATACAGAACTTTACGGACAAAATAAATCATTATGAAGCTTTTTACCTATCGGGTGAATATAAAACTATGTATGAGGCATACCCGGTAATAATGGTTATAACTACGAGTATGGCGAGGGCTCGGCATATGGTGGAAGAAGTAAAAAAACGCAGGACCGAAAAAGACATAATATACTTATTTACTAGCTTAGACGATTTTGAGAAAGATACGTTTGGAAAAATATATATAACTGACAATTTAGGGCAAAAAGTATCTATTTTAGACTAAAGAGGTGATGGAAAATTTTAAAATAAAATGCTATTATATTTTAAGTTAAAATTAAAGGTTACTATGAATAGTTAGATGTATCTAGGCACCTAACTATTTATGAGGAAGGTAATGCGAATACCTACACACACAGCAGGGAAGAAATTAAAGTCCCTCATAGCAACCAATCATTATTATATTCATAAACTTTTAACTTTTCAACAATAATGGTGCGGGGGTGTAGGCAATTAAGTTCTATGCTGCTGCACTTTTTTATGTAATACAGCATTTCTTATAAATCTGCGTGATCTTCCTGCAAGACCTTACTAATATGTATTACAAAACACTTGAAAGGAGGTGCGGGAATGAGCCTATTTAAAAAAGAACCCAAACAAGAAAAGAAAGTAAAAACCAAAAAAAGAGAGGTGAAAGAGTATTTTGAGGAATCGAAACCACTTACTTACAAGGCAATGACATATTTTAAGTACATGTTTTGGCTTGTCGTAGCTGCAATATTTGTATATGGAATTTTTACAGCTATTAACCCAGTACGGCCTAAAATATACCGGGAAGAATACAAACAAGCTATATGTGAAGGTGATACAGCGAAAGCCTATGCTGTACAGTTTGTAAGAGAGTATCTTACATATAAGGTAATGGACCAAGATTATAAATCAAGAATAACTAAATTAGCACCAAATATGGTAAGTGATGAAATAAGACATGGTTGGTCAACAGTAATAGAAACAAGCGTATTTAACACTAAAAAATTAAATGATAAATTCAGTGTTATTACTGTTTATGCAAAAGTAAAACAAGGAGATATAGAAACAGACCTTGGAAAAGTAAAGGATTTGTATGTAAAAGTTCCTATTGCAGCATTAGACCAGGATAGAGTATATGTAAGAGATTACCCGGTATTTGTAGCGGCTCCAGATGATGTAAGACCAGAAAATTATACATATAACGGAAAAGAAGTGGTAGACACAGTAAGAGAAGAAATAAAAAGTACACTTCATAATTTCTTTAAGATTTATGATGTTGGTACACCTGAACAAATTTCCTATTTCCTTAAAGACAAAAAAAACGTAAAAGGTTATGAAGGCAATTTTAAGTATGATAGTATTCAATCCCTTGCAGCTTACCAATTAAACGGTAAAGATACAGAGGCTTTCGTAGTTGCTGAAATTATGGTAAAGGATGAACACAATACAGCATTTAGACAAAAGTATAATTTCAAAATGGAAAAAGATACTGTTGATGGTAAATCAGCATGGTATATCAAAGAGTTTGTAGATGTAGGTCAAGAATATTAATAATTGAAAGGGGCAATCAAAATGGATTTTTTAACTGAAAAGGTAAACGAATTTAAAACATTAGCGGTGGCAGTATTTATGCTTATATTAATTGTTGTCGCTATAAAGCTATTAGCTGAAAGAAAGATGTTAGCAATAATATTATTTTTAGTTGCTGCGGGACTTTTAGGATGGTTGGTATTAGACCCAAATGGTGCAGTAACTACATTAAAAGGTATATTTTCATAAGCCGAAGGAAAAGAGTGTGAGGGAATATGGAAGGTAGGACAATAAGATTACCATCATACAACAATATATGGCATATAAGCAAAACCTTAGAGCATATCAATGGTGTGCGTATTAGTTCTATACCTATTGAAGTTATCGTTTATGTTGTAGCCGTTGCAGGTATGGAATTGTTAGCTTGTGCTTTAATTCCTCCAGTAAGAGAAATACCATTGCTTGTATTAGTTGCAATTCCAGTAGGTGCAGCGTGGTTTTTAAGAAAGGTTAAGTTGGATGGAAGAAGCCCTATAAAGTTTTTCAATGCACTATTTAACTATGCTTTTGGTGATAAAACATATGTGCATTTTAAGCCTGTGAAAAAGGATGAAAGGATTGTTTTTAAGGAAATGATTTCATACAGGAAGGTTATTAAGATATAAAGGCCCAAAAGGGCCTTTTTATCCAAATAAGGTCAAAAGGAGGTCACAAGGATGGCAACAAATCAGAGATATAAATTACCAATATTGTATTATGAAAACAATTTGATTTTTACGGTTGGAAAGAAAAGTTTTTTTAATGTTTCAGGAAAGGAATGTTGGGCCTGCTATAGAGTAATTGGCAGTACATACGATTTTTTAAATACAACAGAAAAGATATTGATGTTACAAAAGGATAGTCAAGCACTAAAGCAGATTTATTCAGAAGGACAATTAATACAGGTGCCTACATCAATAAAGATTAATGACAATATTAATTATCTACGAGGTATGGCAACAGGGGAAATGAAAGAAGTTGGTTTAGACTACTTGGATGATGCCGAATATATTTTAAATTCCAACTATCAGGACACACAAGGTCAAGAAATGAATGATTATGAAGTGTTTTTCCTTGCTAAGTTGAAAAAGCCTAGGACTTTAAAGGATTTTAGAGACGTAGTACTAAGCTTTTTCAAAGAACCATATAGGACGATAAACGAGGCATTAGCTTTAGATATAACTGAAATTTATAAAAACGAAATAAAGGCGTTTCAGGCACTTGAACACAGTTTAAGAAAAGCTTTAAAAAGTTCTATAAATATAACACCTATAAATGAGATACAAATAGAAAAGTTAATAAAAGAACCATTTTGGCGAGGTCTACAAATGCCGAAATCTCGCAGTAAAGATGCTTATTATGATAATGTAGCAAGAGCACAAAAGGCGGGTAAGCCTTGGAAGCCAACATATGAAAAGTTGGATATAGATGGGGAAATAGTGTATAGGCCATTAAAACGTGATATTTTGACTCTATGTTCAGGGGAGGTTAGGAATAAAACTTCACATATAGAAATATTCCACGAAGTTAATGGAGAGCAAAAAACAAGCTATCAGAAGCAAATTATAATAGCAAATATACCTGATATTGACTTTCCTACTAATCGCGAATGGATATACAGACTTAGAGAATTGCCCTTTCCTGTGTGGGCTTCTATAAGAATGGTAAAAGTAGATTATACAGAAGTATTGGGAGAGATAAACAAGAAAAGAAAGGACCTTGACGACCAATTAGACCACAACAGGGAAGCAGGAGCAAAAACAAAGCAGGAGCATTTAGAGCAGGATCAGGCAATAGACGATGCACAATATGATGTACAGAGCGAAAAGAAGCCATTTATATATGCAACAATTATTGTAACGGTTGCAGCAGACGACTTACAAACATGTACAGAGCGTGCCAAATCGGTACAGGATTTTTATGATGAATTGGACATAGAAACTCATATAACAACGGCAGATCAATTTAATTTATTCTATGAGACGCTTATAGGAAGTAAACAATATGCTATTGACTATTTACAGAGAATCCCACCGGAAACTTTGGCGGGTTGTATGGTAACAGCAAATAACGCAATAGGCAATCAATACGGCTTTTATATAGGAACAACAGGGGTAATTAATAAACCTGTATTTTTCAATCCGTTTTACGCACCACAGGTACATAAAAGTCCGGCGGTAAGTTTTACAGGTACATTAGGCCGCGGTAAAAGTGCCCTTGCAAATCTTATAGCCCTATTAGCCTCATATATAGGAGCAAAAATCCTAATTATTGACCCAAAAGGGGACCGCGGCAATTGGGGAATTGAACTTCCTGAAATAAGGCCATATTTAAACGTTATTGACCTATCGCCTGCCGAATCGGAAAAAGGGAAACTGGATATATTTACGGTATTATTAAAAAGTATAGGTGGTGCTGATGCTCCAGAAGTGAAAAGAAAGGAAATAGCGAAAACGGCTGCGGAATTTGCTACTTCAATATTAGGTACTATTGCAGGATATAAGACAACAGACGAAAGAATGGAATACCTTGCAGATGCTATCAACGCAGTAGCAAAAAACGAACGTGTACCATGTATGCTGAAAATAATTTGGAAACTTGAAGATTTAGAAGAAGAAGCAAAGAATATTGGGAAAGAAAAAGCGGAAGAAATATATGGAAGGCTTGCAAGGACATTTAGAAACATAATTAATAATACTCGTTATGGACATTTGTTATTTGGGGATGGTACAGAGGACGTAATAGATATAACAAAGCCTATAAATTTGGTTAATACTCAAAACCTTACAATACCGCCTAAGAACAAGCCCGAAGAAGATTTTAATTTTCAGGAACGTGTAGGAATGGGTACACTAATATGTTTATCAGCTATAGGTATGCAGTTTGCTACACAGGGAAGGGAAATATTAAAAATCTATCTCCAGGACGAGGCTAGTGTATTCAAAAGGTCAAGTGAAGGCCGGGCAATGTTCAATAGGTTGGTTAAGATGGGCCGTACTGAAAACGCACCTATTTTTCTTTTAGGACAGAATATAAGCGATATTGGAGAAGACGAGGACACATTAGCCAACATTGGAACAATGTTTTGTTTTGGAACCAGTAGCTTTGATGAAGCAAAAAATATATTAAAGTATTTAGGTTTAAATGAAAATTCAGTGGAGTTACAAAAGATGTTGGTTAACCCGGAACAGTTTGGAACAGGAATTTGTTTTATGCGTGATATTGATGGTAGGATAGCAATTATTGATGTTGACCTATTGTTAGAAAAATTCCGCAGAGCATTTGATACAAAACCGCAGCTTGTGAATGATGCTGCAAAACTTGAAAACGCAGATAATAGCGGAGGCGTTGCCTAATGTAATACAAAAATGAGCTGAAGATCTCACCGGCAATCAAAAATATGTATTACAATAGCTTTATAAGAAGGAGGTTAAAAAAGGATGAAAACGCGGCACAAGGTTATTTTACTTGTATATACTATGCTACTACTAATTATATCTGTTTCAAGTGTTGCAATGGCAGACCAAAGTTTACAAGGATTTATGCCAGAAACGAGCACATTGACAAATGCTACTTTGCAATCAACTTATGATAAATATCCAATATGGAATTACACGTTTGATGGGGAAAGTATTAATGGATTTTTGCACCCTATAGATTCAGCAATACAAGGGGTATTTCTAAAAATAATTAATGCTTTATTTTTCCTTCATGTATTATTAACAACGGTTGTTACATATATGCTTGTAAGTTGCTACAAGCTTAATATATTTAACCTTATACCAGATGCTTTGAATAATGTTGTTTTGGCAGTCAAGATGGCAACATTTGACGGTTTTATAGAGGTAATAGTAATATGTGCGGGAATATACGGAATATATAAAACCTTAAAGGGTCAGCAATCCGCTGGCTTTAGGATTTGGCTTAGTCTATTTATTGTTATAGGTTTATCTGTATGGTTTTTTCAAAATCCAGCACTATTTGGCAAGAATCTAAATGAAGGTACACAGGCTATATGTACAAAAATCCTTTATGATACTAGTGGGCCTGCGGGGATGGCTGTAGGCCAACCAATAACGAGCGGTGATGATGCTGTAGTACTAATGGGTAATCATTACTGGAATCTGGCGATAATGAAACCATATGAGTTAATACAATATGGAGATATTCAAGGCAATGACCCGGAAAACGATTTTTTAAAGTATGCACCTAATGAGGATAAAAGGCAGGAAAACGCGGATAGTCTAGCCCAAACAAATACTACTTTTACGTTGTCAGGTATAGGCGGTAGATTTGGGTTAACTTTGTTTATGTTGCTTGTAGGCTTGATATATAACATATGTATGATGTTAATATCAGCAATTATATTATATAACCAAGCAGCAGCACTATTTTGGATATGTTTTGCAGGAATATTCTTTTTATTTAGTCTATATCCGTCACATGGGGGCCAAGTACTTGTGAAATGGTTTCTGGAAACCTTCGGTTTTATGCTAAAGAGAATAACCATAACTCTAGCATTATCAATATATTTTTCTGTTACAATATCGCTATATAATTTGGTTGGTACATATGGCTATTTAATGGTTGTTTGTTTAAATATAATTATGCTGATAATAGCAATTAAGAATTTTGACAAAGTTTATAAGATGTTATTAGGGCTAATTTCCTTTGATTCAGCTATGGTGCAAAAAGGGATGAAGTCAGGTGGCAGCTTAATGAGTAAAGCCGGGCATTTAGCAGTAGCGGGCTATGCTTCCTATAAGGCAGTTCAGGGCGTTAAAGGCACAATGGAAAAGAGGGCAAGGAATAACTTTGATAAAAAAAATAAGAGTAAAGCGGTAGATGTATTGGCCCAACGCTATGATAATGACAAAAAATCTGCCTTGTTTGAGGCAGAAACAGAATTATTTCATGAGTTCCAACAAGATAAAGAGCAAGCGGAATTAGAAGCAAAAGTAAACGGTATGCCTGTACAATACAACAATTTTGTAAAACAGGCCCAGCAGCGTAAAAAGCAAGGCATGAGCATGTTTACAGATGAACAGATAAAAGAAAGAGTTAAGGAAACAGAATTTGTAAAGTCTGTGGACGATAGAAAGCAGAAAGGATATACACCATTTAGTGAGGGACAGATAAAAAGCACGCTTAATAAAATGTATGAGTTAAAAAAAGAAGGTAATGACCCTAGAAGGCTTACATATACGAATGTTGAAGGAAAAACAGATGAACAGATACAAGCAGATCAAAGAGAAAAAGACAGGCGTATTAATATGGTTAAGGGAAACCTTGCAAATAGGAGTATTCAAAATAATGATGCAATAGAAAGGAATATAGAAAGTGGTGTATATAAGATACCTGGAAGTGGTGGGAGAACTACCAAGAGCCAGGAGCGTGAAAATGAAAATGTTATTGATATTGCAAACTATAACAGAACCAAAGAAAATAAGCGGGATATAGACCTTAAAGAAGGAATTAACGAGCGACAGCAAATAAATAATACCAGGGAAAAGGTCGAGAGGGTAAACAATGTAGAGGCTGCCAATATCAATACAGAGAACCGTAAGGAGCGGACCGAGAAGGTAAACAATGTAGAGACTGCCAACGTCAATACAGAGAACCGTAAGGAGCGGACCGAGAAGGTAAACAATGTAGAGACTGCCAACGTTAATACAGAGAACCGTAAGGAGCGGACCGAGAAGGTAAACAATGTAGAGGCTGCCAATATCAATACAGAGAACCGTAAGGAGCGGATCGAGAAGGTAAACAATGTAGAGACTGCCAACGTCAATACAGAGAACCGTAAGGAGCGGACCGAGAAGGTAAACAATGTAGAGACTGCCAACGTCAATACAGAGAACCATAAGGAACGGGCCGAAACAGTAGTAAATACAGAGAATACCAAAGTAAACAGGGAGAACCGCCAGGAACGGACCGAAAGAATTATAGACGTTGAAAATACCAATGTAGAAATGGTAAATACAACAAATAAAAATGAGTCTAAGATAAGTGCTAGGGAGGTATTAGCGGCTACACAAGCAATAAAGAACAGAAGTAAAGTAAAAGATTTATACGAGCAGTTGAAAGGTACAGGTACAGAAAATAAGGATAAAAAGTAAGTAAGGGAGGCAGCTAGTATGGAAGAAGATAAAAATGGCTTTGCAAAAGAGGTAACAAAGGATATTACTAAAAAGCTGCTTAAAAAGCATGGCAAGAAGGTAATAATTAAATTCTTGCCTGCTTTACTTCCTCTAATCGGTGTCGCAAGTCTTATACTATTAATATTAGTATTAATTTTAGCGGTAGTAAGTTCCGCGGCCTCTGGAAGCGTAATACAATCAAGATTTCAATTTAGAGCCATACCAAGCCAGCTATTAATTGATGCTTATAATAAATATGATAACAATTTACAAAATAACATTGATGCTGATTTCTGCGAGATGGTTACTTATGCATTGATTAAGGGCGGGGTAGAAAATTATAACTCGCAGATATTAAAAGATGCTATAAATGAAATTGAGCAAGGTAATACATTAGAAAGCCTTTTAACAACTAAAGACGAAAAAGAATCATATGATATGTATTTAAAAATGGTAAAGAATTATGTGGGAAGTTATGTAGGTGTTTACACACAACAAGTTGATGATGGAGAAGGAGGAAAGAAAACCACTAGACACGCCTATATTAAAAATTTCTTTCCTATTCCTGAATCATATTTGAAGCAGACTGCACAACCAACAGGACCACCAAAACAGACAAGAACTAATTTTACCTATACATTAAGTAATGATTTTGGGGATGATCGCTCATATAATAATAAAAAAAAGCAGTCATGACGGAAATGATATAATAGCGGCTGGTGGTACTCCTATATGTGCGGTTGAAGATGGTAATATTGAAAATGTTGGGTGGAATGAAATGGGAGGCTATAGGATAGGAATAAGGAGCCTGGACGGACAAAAATATTATTATTATGCTCATATGCTTATAGATCATCCGTATGCAAAAAGTTTTCAAAAAGGTGATTATGTGGCGGCGGGGGACGTAATAGGTTTTGTAGGTGCATCTGGATATGGGGCAGAAGGTACAACAGGACAGTTTATTGAACATCTACATTATGGTTTACAAATTAAGTATGATTTGGGACAATTAATACAAGGTCAAACATCTGAATATTGGGTGGACCCGAATCCATTATTGAAATTCCTTGAAGCAACAAGTAAAGCCAATTTGATAAAAAAAAATGAATATGATTATGTAAGGGATAAAACAGGGGACCCACCTGTTTAATAAATCTAATTATAGAAAGGATTTGGTAAGAATGAAAAGAATAGCTATATCGTTAATTGTTGCATTTATAGTAATGGCTTTTGTGGCCTGCGGCGGAGGTGGCAGCAGCGGAGATAAATTTATAGGCACATGGGAAAAGGCCGAAAAGGGCAAAACTGAAATGACCATAACGAAAGATGGGGACAATTACAGCATTAAAGACAATGTAGGTACTATTCCAGCGGTCTACAAAGATGGGGATTTAATAGCAAATAACGGAGTATCACAAGTAATTGTTACTATAGACGAAAATGGTTATTTAAACATTGGCGGCGAGAAATATAAGAAAATAAAGTAAATGTAATACAGACATTTTTAGGACCCCAGAGCAGATCAGATACAGATGCATGAATAATAAGTATTACAAATAATCTTAAAAGGAGGTTAATGGCTTATGATGGGAGCTACTCACTATAATCTAGGGATATTTTATTATGTTCTATTTTCAACGGTACCGTTTTTAATATCGGTGCCGTTTTTAGGTAGTCAATGTATTACCCTAGCAGGTATTTTAGTTGCTGGAATAGCTGCATTATTAGCAGATGCGGATCAACAGCATAGTAAATTTAATTTAGATGTTAACCCGGTAACAGGTGCAGCGGTTGGCATAGTGGATACAATAAAAGAAATAATAATAACTATAATCGGCCTTATAATGACTGTTGGTTTGGGTATATTGATTTTATACTATTCTAAAACCATAATAGCACAATTGGAAGCGGTCCCAAAGGTGGGTAAGTATGCCTATAATTTAACATACAGTATTGCTATATTTCTTATATTGGTTGGAGTAACAGGAAAAAGAACAATACGCCATATACCCATAATAGGGGCTATATACAATTCGTTACATAGGATGATTGACAAAGGGGCCAATTTAATAAAACGTGTGCTGATATTTTTAATATATGTGTCCCTGGGAGCCGTAACAATAGTGTATAACTATAGTTATCTACATGATGGTATAGTATATATTATTGGGCTGCTTTTCGTAGCTGTAGCCATATTTCCACATAGGACATTTTTACATTCGTTAGATGGTGGCCTTTTATTATTTTCATTATCGGCCTTATATTTAAGTAATAAGATAGGCTATACATACCTTGCAAATGCCTTTATTATAGGCTATTTTAGCCATTTATATTTGTCGGATATATTAACAAAAGAAGGGGTGCCTTTGTCGTGTATACCTACCGTAATAAAGGCTTTACGATTGCATGAAATACTTAATAAATTTAAGGTTTATAGGGCCATCTACAGGGTTTTAAATATCAGGATAGTTATACCTTTGACCGAAACCGGGAGCAGGGAAGGTAGCATATTTGAATTGTTTTATGTTGCAGTTGTTATGATTGTTGCAATAATAGCATTTTTTAAAATCCCTCATGCTAGTTTAAAACTAATATAAATAAAAGCCTAGGGGCGAAAATGTATTACATAATTCTTTTCCGGATTCGCACCTGGGCCAATAAAATGTATTACATATTTACTTCTAAAATAGTAAGGTTAACTATCCCACAATCTTTTTTCCCATATCCCACCTAAGACATATATAGAAATTAGAACTGTAAAGATAGTTGATATTGCAGTCATTATATTTCCTATAGTGCCTCCAAAAAGCAGCCCCATATTAGCTAATAATGAGATTAAAAAAGATAAGAACATAATGAGATAGCCTTCAGACATATAAAGTACCTCCTCTTATATGGTCCAAAATCTTATGATTTCTACTTAGAATATGCGGAAACTTTAGACATGTTATAGTTATATTATACCATACCATACCTAATAAAGTAATTGTAGATATATGGAATGTAATAGTAATTCAAAGCAATTTTAAGAAATATTAAGATTGATATTTTGATAAACAGACCAAATTTTTAAATGTTTCACAGAATGTAAATTGGCTCTCAGGGTTAAATATCGTCTAAAATCAAATTTGGAAGATAAAAATTACTTACGAAATGATTATTTCGTGTAATTGGGGTAACTGCATCAAAACGTTTTGATGCAGTTACCCCAATTAGACTAATGGTATCTGTTGATATTTTATATTTTTATCATTTTTTGGGTTGACATCTAGGTGACTAGATGGTAAGATATATATAGATGATATAGGGGAGTGTTAAAAAAATGGTTGAGGTGATTTATAAAACTGGTGAAGCAAAAGAAATAAAGGAATACAAAAAATTTCAAAAAATTCAAAATGAAAGACTTAAAAGGGAGGGATTAAAAAGCTTTATAGAGTCAGTCAAGAACAATAAGGACCTATTTGACAGAGAATACTACATTAAGGTACTTGAGGAAAAGGGAATAAAAATTGAGGGCTAGAAAGCCCTCTTTGGGAAGAACTATAAATTGAAGGAGTGATGTAAATGTTGTGCTTTTGTCCAGAGGTCAAAAATGAAGATGAATTGATTTTATTATTTAAGCAAGGTCGATGGGATAGAGAAATATTTAAATATCTTATTGAAATAATGTCAGAAAATGAAAGTAAGGTATTGAAATATGACCCCCTTGAATTATTTGAAATGCAAGCAAATATAAGTGACGAAAATGAATTACTATGCTTACAATTTTGGGATTCGAGTAATAGCGGAATTTATGAGAACTGGAAATACACTATGAATAAAAAACAGCGTGAGTTATTTGATTTATTTGTAATACGGATACGTGAAATATATCAATTATTACTAAAACTAGTGTCAGGAGAGGAGGAGATACATGGAAGATAATGCTGAGTATATCGTTACTGGCAGACCGCAACCGCCAAAACTTGAAAAAACTATTATTTATGTTGAGCCTGAAGAACTTAATAAGTTACGTGATAGAGTAGGACCGTTCAATCAAAGGACAAAAGAAGGCGGTATGAGTGGAAAAATTCGTGATTTAATAAAATTGTATAATGCAAACCCGGAGGCCCTTGAATTAATGCTTGAAAAACTAAAGGAGGAGGTGTAAGTATGAACGAGGCAATCGGAAAAGATAGGGTACGGTCTATACGTCTTAGTGCTAGGGTAGAAGAAATTATAAATAATCAGCCAGGGGACAAATTCACATCAAAGCTAGAGCGGTTTGTATTGGAATTAAATGATACTATAGACGAACGCCGAAAGTATTTAGATAAGGTAAACAGAGAGATAGTACAAAAGGAACAGGAATTAAGGAATATAAAAAATAAAATATCTTCAATAGGTGATATTGCAAAAAGCATTAGTAAAATCCAAAGTGAAATAGAGCATTTAGGCGACAGTATAAAGCAATATAAAGTGATTTAAAATGGAGGATTTTATGGATAAAAAATTTAAAGAATATATAGAGAAATATATATACATTTGTGAGGTATGTGAAAAGGAATATTTAGTATTAGATGGTCAAGTTCCAGAAAAATGTGAAAATTGCGGAGAAACGCTGAAACTATTATTTTAAAAATCTTTGGTAAATTGTAATACACTAAAGATTCCTGCAGCACGCCGACAATGAAAATAATGTATTACAAAAATGTAGGGAGGGCCAAGATTGAATGCAAAATTTATTGAAATGCTAAAAATTAAATACAATCAGTATGTTGAGGATAGGGAAGATTCAAAAGCAGCATTGTTCTTACAGACAATTAGTAAAATGGATGTTTCAAAAGCTGATAAAATACTTAATGCAAAGATATTAAAGCCTTCAATTACACAAACAGATAATTTTATAATGGAAGTTCAAGCACATAAAGATAAAGTAATAGAGATAGCGGACAATTTAAGTGATATATATGATTTGAATTTGGATGAAGAAATAAGAAGTTTGAAAGAGTTTAACATAGAAACGGTTGAACAGTGTAAAGATTTTGCGATATATACAAAAGATATGAATAAAAGAATATATCGGGCTATTAAAATGAAGGGCATTTCATTTATGGGTCAGTTTTGGACTATTTACGAAATATTAACCTATATAATCCTGGTAGGGTTAACGGCTTATATTACCAGTGTGGTTCATTCTTTTAATATATGGGGGGGGATTCTATTAACCATATCAATAGCAGCATTCTACTTATATGCGTTTGAAAGAAAGGAGGGGAAGGTACTTTTTATATCATTGGTGGCCCTGATAGGATTTATATTTTTGATAGTGAGGTATTAAAGTGCTAGATATTTTTGAATAAGGGAAAAGAGGAAAAGCGGACTAACAAAGTTAGACCGCCCCACAGGATAAAACCCGCCATCTGCCAAGAAAACCGGGGTATCCCAAAAGTATTATATACTCTTTTCCCCCATATAAACAAGGGGGAATTACTGTGAAAGAGGATTTAGAAGTAATGCGTAAGGAGCTACAGAACAAGTTAAATTGCAATGAATTAAATTCTGATGAGGTTTTAAAATTATCGCAGCAGCTTGACAAATTGATAGTAGAATTTTGCAAAAGCAAGCCTGATTATAACAAAAAATGTACAACTAAAGGAGGGTCTTTATGCTAAAGTTTTTATTTCTTAGAAAGAGTAAAAGTATCTTTAATAAAGTAGAATTGGCACGTTTTATAATACATAAAAGTGAAAGTATATATACCCTTAGCAATTATTTTCATTTTGAAAATCATAAAAAAACATATGCGATTAATACAACTATTAAAAATGTACCTGTAATCATTGAAAATGATAAATTAGTTGCTAAAGTAAAATATGTAGCTATTCCTGATACTGTGGTTTATTTTATATTGCACATAACAAATATTGAAGCCGGGTATATGTCTAGCACTAATACGATAGATGTTATCATTAATGCAAAAATAAAAGGCGAAGAATGCAAGGATTTTAATTTTAAACTTTCCCCAGTATTTGAAAGGAGGACTTTAACATCATGTATATAATACTTAGTTTTTTTGGAGTTCTGTATATACTCAATATGATTAACAGAAAGGCTTATAAGTTTTTACCTAAGTTAGATATAAGTAGCTTTTTTGCTAATAAACTCGAAATATATCAAGTTACTTGTGTTAAAGATTATATTTTAGCATGGATTAAAATGCATTATGGGTTAAATAGGATAAGAAATATAAATGATGCTGATATAAGCAAATTTGATACTGAAGCATTAGAAGAGTTAAAGCAATATATTAATAGCGAGTTGAGACCATATATTAAAAAAATGACAACTAAACATATATCAATGCTAGAACAATTTAATTGTCATATACAAAGCACATTAAGACATGGGATACTTGATTTTTATTTTTCGCAAAACAACTTATTTATGGACATAAATGTCAAATATCAATCTATTTCGGAAGATAGCCCCACTTTGGAAATATCCTCAAAAGTGATTTCATACACATACAAGTTAAAAGCAAAATATGTAAGATTTGTTAACCCGGATATAAAATTAATTTATGAAATCAGAGATAGTCTAAAAACATTGAACCAGTCTTTTTTACAAGTAGCGTAAGAAGTTATATTATTGAAGGAGGTTTTGATAGTGAGAAGACTGTATATTTTTATTATCTTAAGTATCTTGTGTTTAACAGCCTGTGGTAGCCATGATAAATTTTTAGGTACTTGGGAAAAAGGAAAAGCAGAAATTACTATAGAAAAGGAGAGGGGTAAATATACCATTATAGATAATATTAGTGGTTTGCCTGCCAGTTATAGCAAAGGGAATTTATTAGTAAACAATGGGGTAACCCAAGTAACGATTTTTTTGGATGATGATGGATATTTAAATGTTGGAGGTGAGAAATACAAAAGAAAGTATTAAAAAGTGTAACACAGAATTTCAGGAACCAGGACAGATCAGGACACAACTACATGAATGATATGTATTACAATGAAAAAGAAAAATTAATTAAATGGGAGGGTTTGAAATGGGTTTGTATAGGTTTATTAATGATATGTGCGGGGTAGATGAATATAGTTATGATAGGGACAATAAAAGAAAGGCTTTGATTGCAAAAATAGTAGTGACTACTTTCTTTGCTGTTATAGGACTATTAATAGCATTTAGTATTTGTTCCAAAATCACTAGTATATATGCCTCGCCGCTAATATATATTGGCAAGATTGATACATTAAATATACAGGAAGATAAAACAACTTTAAGGGTAAAAAGCCTTATTGAGCCTGCAACAGGTTTTGTAAAATGGTTTGGGCTTGCAGATGAAGTAATTTGGACAGGAGTTAAGGAGCCAACAGAGGAAAATAAAAAAATGCTTGTGGTTAGTCAGTTTGAAAAATGAGTATTGCAGAGGTTATGAAAGTGACCTCTATTATAAACGTGGATATGCTTGGAGAAAGGGCAATATGTGTTAAATATCAGGGTATATTTAGAAAGTTAAGAAATAAGATGGAGTGTTTTGGTATTAGTGTTATACTGGAGCGTGGAACAGTTGAAATTGAGCTTTTAGAGGAAGAAAAAATAATTTTAATACAATACTTGGAGGACAAAATAAAGACTTACAAGGCGGCTAAAGTACCAAAGGAAACCATTGAAATATTTGAAAATGTGCTTAATAAGGTTAAAGGGTGAGCATATGAAAGATACATTTAAAGGATATTGTTTTGATAAAAATGGGTTCCATACTCCTGCTATTATACTAAATGATGTACCCGCAGTTATAAGCTACTGTAAGTTACAGGGGGATTTACAATATGAGGTGCGTATAACTGATTATACGGAAAACAGTATAGTCATGCAAGTAATCGAGGGCGTTATAGTTTGGCCCAATGAACTTAAGGGTAGGAGTGTGAAAGATTTACCTTAATAGAGTAAATAGAAGTTAAATAGAAGAAAAATAACATCTATTTCAAAGGAAATTAAAGAAAATTAAAGAAAAACCATATAAATAGAGGTTAAATATAAGTAAATTAACCTCTATTTATATGGTAAATAACTTGTAATAGGAGTATAATAAAAGAAATAGATGGTAAATACCATATTTTAAGGAGGTAGTAAAATGTTAATTTGCGGTATAGACGGAGGTAATAATACAGTAATAACAGCGGTGGAGGGTAAGGACCCTATAGTTATCCCTACAATTATTGCTGAATACTCGGACTTAGATATAGGCTTAGAATTAAAGGAAAAATCATTACTTGAATCCCTAGACGTTGAAATAGAACTTAATTATAACAACCAAAAAACAAAGCGTAATTTAGGCCGTTATTATGTTGGTAATAGAGTTAAAGATGCTAATGTATCAGCAGATATGAGGAATATAGGGGATACTAAAAAAGGGGATGAAAAATTACTTATTGTAATGTTGTCATCTTTAGCGGCTGCGGCGGTAGTAGACCAGGGTAAAAATTCCGGGATAGTTAAGCAAGACCTTAAAATAGTCACAGGATTACCATTCCTACAGTATAAGAAAGACAGAGATACATACAAACAGGAGTTTATAGGGCAACACAAAGTAATTATACGAGGTAAGAATACAATTGAAGTAGAATTAAATATTATGGACGTTACAGTAGATGTAGAAGGAGCCGGGGCACTCAATAAACTAATTTTCAATGAAGATGATTACATATATCCTGATGATGAACTGGTAGAACGTACAATTTTAGGCGTTGAGGTAGGAGAGTTTACAACAGAAATTATAGCCTTGAAATTCAAAGAAAATCAAGATGGGAATATCATTCCTGAATACAATATTCCACTTTGCACAGGCATTGACAAAGGTATAGCAAATGCCAAACAAAAAGTAATAGATTACTTAAGGGAACAGTGTGGGACCAAAAAAGACCGCTATGACATTGATTTAGCGGTAAGACGTGGTAAAAAGAGAGGAATTATTATACTGAAAAACAGGCAAGAATTTGATATTATGCCTCTGTATACGCAGCAACTAACAAAGCTTGCGGCAGATATAACAGGGACCTTAAAAGATAAAATAGAAAATTCAAATGATAGTATAGGCGATATTCTCCATACTTTATTGTACGGTGGTGGCCCCTGCGTTCTTGATTATCACTTTGGTAATGCTATGAGGGAAAAAATAGAGGCTTCAATAGGGTGTAAAAGTGATATTGCCGAAAATCCGCATTTTGCTAATGCGTTAGGTTACTTGGAAAAAGCAAAATATATATACGGCGAGGAATGATAATAATGGGTAGAAAGCGTGTTAATGAACTTAAAGCGGGTGGGAAAACCACCCTATATATACCTCAAGACATAGATGTAAAAGTTTTGGATTATTTAAGAAGTCAAAAAAACCTTTCAAAGACTTTGATTGAACTTGCGTACATACGTGTTTATAATGCCTTTCCTTTTGCAAACAGTCCTTTTGTTAATTTAGAAGGAGGCTATTATATTGGAGATAAGGCAGAGGAGGGAAAGGTAATATTAAAAAATTATCAAGAATCCAATACGAACAATCCAACGACTGAAAAAGAAGATATAAAGGATAAAAGTACAAGAAAGAAAGAGGCCATGAAAAGCATGTTAGACACTGACGGTTTAGGATAGGAAGGTGAGGGTATGAAGCCATATTATGAAATAGAAAAAGAGACTGAAAATATTATTATACAATTGCTACAAACCTGCAAAAACTGTAAATTAGGAAATGTTAGTTTTGAATACTACCCCACACTCAAAGAGCCTCATGGGGTAAGATTTCATCTATCGGAATTTAGAGAATATTGGGAACTTATTGTACAACAGGATAAAAAACAAAGAAGCTTTAGAGATATGTATAAGATTGATGGCGATATAGTTTTAAAGTACCAATATTCTGAATCAGGTGATTTATGGAATGGTTAAGACAAACAATAAAGGAGCATAATGCACTAGGTGCAATAGGATACGCTTATTTTGTCTTTTGTGTTTTTGTTATTGGGAAATATATTCAACATAGAATAAAGAACTATAAAAAGCCTGATACTAAATGATTTCCCTATAATGTAATACATAAATTAGATGCAGCTATGGTGATCTGCTTGCAATATGGTCCTAAAATGTATTACATTATACTTGACAATACCTTTAAAAGAGGGGGGATATCATGGCACATAAAATAACTATAACAGGAAGGCCGATAGAAAAAATAAGGCTTGTACCTGAATTGATGGATAAAACTAAAAACCCTAATAGAGTAAAAGTTTTTGCGTTTGAATTAAGGGAAAACGGTTCAGAGGGGACACCAAAGAGGCTACCAAAACCTAGCAATGTTACATTTACGGTATTTGTTAATGAAACACAGCTAAAAAGAAGTAATTTGGACTCGGAAACACTTCATAATATTGATTTAGTGGTTAGTGGTGTAATAACATTGAAAGTTAAACCTTTAGTACCTGGACATATGGGTATAGTTACATTAACCATAGCAGAAAAGGCAATAAAAAGGCAGAAGGAAGAGAATGAATAAGGAAAAGCCATTTATTTAAATGGCTTTTCCTCTAGCATATTTTTTAATTGTGTGTTAACATATTATTAACTTAATAAGGTGGCCCGTAAAATTTAACCTCACTTCAAAGTTAAATTTTACTTAATCAGTAATCCGTGTCATGTTACCTCATAAGCTTGGGCAATGCTTATTTAGTACATATAATTGTACCATAAATAAGCACAAAAGTCAAACCCTCTAAGTGTGGAAATTGTAGGTATTGTGCCGGATTGCGGCACAGTACCTTTTTAGTTTTTATAAGAAAAATTTCCCCAAAGGAGGTAAGAAAGACCTTGCGTTTAACTATAAAAGATCGCACTATAAAATTTGCACAAAACAATGGATATAGTGAAAACCAAATTAAGGTTATTTCATATCTCTTTGATGTCTCTAAAAATTACCAAATAGAAGATTATATGAGTTGTTATAAGAAGGCTGTAAAGCTTCTGTTTGATGGTAACGAA
>NZ_JH556655.1:0-4502 GCF_000179595.2 Acetivibrio cellulolyticus CD2
CCCATTCTAATTATAGTTTTTTAATCAATTTCTATAATATGTCCTTGAAGTAATCTTATACACTACCATCATTCTTAAAATACCTTTTGCATATTTACTTTGATTTATATTGCACTATATTAGAATATATTCTTTGAAGGAAAGGATATAAAATACCCTTAAACAATTTATCAAAATTTACTCAATATGGCAACATAAATTTCACTTAAATTTATAATCTTGCAACAAATATTATGCACATTTTTTTCTCTTCTAAAACGCAAATAAATTTGGCTGCAAGATAAACTCATTACTAATTTGGTGTATTTAACTTTTTAGTTCATTAATTAGCATATAAGAAAATAATTGAATTCGTATGAAATGAAAATAAAAACTATAATATTGTTGAAAGGAAAGAATGTATTCTAATTTTGAATTAAAAAAATACATAATAAAACCCCGTAAACAAATCATTTACGGGGTTTTATGGCTCCTCAAGTAGGACTCGAACCTACGACCCTGCGGTTAACAGCCGCATGCTCTACCGACTGAGCTATTGAGGAATATAAATCTGGCAGCGACTTACTTTCCCGGGACGTCTCCATCCAAGTATCATCAGCACTGAGAAGCTTAACTACCGTGTTCGGAATGGGAACGGGTGTGACCTTCTCGTTATAACCACCAGAAAATTGTAAACTTTTTAAGGTTATGCACCTTCAAAAATATATAATGTTGGAATCAAGATGAAAAGCGGATTTCTTCATTAAGACTTCTTAAAAGACCTTTTCTACCTGTAAAATATTTGGTCAAGCCCTCGACCTATTAGTACCAGTCAGCTAAATACATTACTGCACTTACACCTCTGGCCTATCAACCATGTAGTCTACATGGGGTCTTACCCTTACGGTGGGATATCTCATCTTAGGGTGGGTTTCACGCTTAGATGCCTTCAGCGTTTATCCCTTCCGAACTTGGCTACCCAGCTATGCACTTGGTAGTACAACTGGTGCACCAGAGGTTCGTCCATCCCGGTCCTCTCGTACTAAGGACAGATCCCTTCAAATATCCTGCGCCCGCGACAGATAGGGACCGAACTGTCTCACGACGTTCTGAACCCAGCTCGCGTACCGCTTTAATTGGCGAACAGCCAAACCCTTGGAACCTACTTCAGCTCCAGGATGCGATGAGCCGACATCGAGGTGCCAAACCTCCCCGTCGATGTGGACTCTTGGGGGAGATCAGCCTGTTATCCCCAGGGTAGCTTTTATCCGTTGAGCGACGGCAATTCCACTTTCATACCGCCGGATCACTAAGTCCTACTTTCGTACCTGCTCGACTTGTTTGTCTCGCAGTCAGGCTACCTTATGCCTTTGCACTCGTTGCGCGATTTCCAACCGCGCTGAGGTAACCTTTGAACGCCTCCGTTACCTTTTGGGAGGCGACCGCCCCAGTCAAACTGCCCACCTGACAGTGTCCCTAGACCAGATTATGGCCTCAGGTTAGAGTTCCAGTATTCTTAGAGTGGTATCCCAACGTCGATTCCATATGAACTGGCGTCCATACTTCCTAATCTCCCACCTATCCTGTACAAAAAATACCGAAACCCAGTATCAGGCTACAGTAAAGCTCCATGGGGTCTTTCCGTCTAGTCGCGGGTAACTTGCATCTTCACAAGTACTACAATTTCGCCGGGTACGTTGTTGAGACAGTGCCCAAATCATTACGCCATTCGTGCGGGTCAGAACTTACCTGACAAGGAATTTCGCTACCTTAGGACCGTTATAGTTACGGCCGCCGTTTACTGGGGCTTAAGTTCACTGCTTCACTTTCGTTGACAGATTCCCGTAACCTTCCAGCACCGGGCAGGCGTCAGCCCCTATACTTCATCTTTCGATTTAGCAGAGACCTGTGTTTTTGTTAAACAGTTGCTTGGGCCTATTCTCTGCGACCTCATTGCTGAGGCACCCCTTATTGCGAACTTACGGGGTCAATTTGCCGAGTTCCTTAACAACGCTTCTCCCGTTCGTCTTAGGATTCTCTCCTCATCTACCTGTGTCGGTTTGCGGTACGGGTACCTCTACTCTCGATAGTGGATTTTCTCGTCAGTGCGGAATCAGTCACTTCGGTACTCTAATTTCCCTCCCATTCGTAGTCTCAAAACATCCGGCGGATTTGCCTACCAGACTATATCCTCTACTTAGACGAGCTCTTCCAGTCACTCGCTTGACTTATCCCCCTGCGTCCCCACATCTCTGATAACGAGCAGCGGTAGTACAGGAATTTCAACCTGTTGTCCATCGCCTACGCCTTTCGGCCTCGGCTTAGGTCCCGACTTACCCTGGGCGGACGAACCTTCCCCAGGAAACCTTAGATTTTCGACGGTAAAGATTCTCACTTCACTCTCGCTACTTATTCCGGCATTCTCACTACTATTTCGTCCACATGTCCTTACGATCATGCTTCTACCTAACATAGTAAGCTCCCCTACCACCCATTTCTGGATCCATAGCTTCGGTACACAGTTTGAGCCCCGAACATTTTCGGCGCAGGTTCACTCGACTAGTGAGCTATTACGCACTCTTTGAATGAGTGGCTGCTTCTAAGCCAACATCCTAGTTGTCTTAGCAAACCCACATCCTTTTCCACTTAACTGTGATTTTGGGACCTTAGCTGATGGTCTGGGCTGTTTCCCTTTTGACAACGAAACTTATCTCACGCTGTCTGACTCCCAAGCTTTAATCTATACGGCATTCAGAGTTTGATAGGGTTCGGTAACCCGGTAAGGCCCCTAGCCCATTCAGTGCTTTACCTCCGTTAGACATACTTGAGGCTAGCCCTAAAGCTATTTCGGGGAGAACCAGCTATCTCCGAGTTCGATTGGAATTTCTCCGCTATCCACAGCTCATCCCAAACCTTTTCAACGGTTATGAGTTCGGTCCTCCACGAGATTTTACTCTCGCTTCAACCTGTCCATGGATAGGTCACCCGGTTTCGGGTCTATTACATGTGACTTATTCGCCCTATTCAGACTCGCTCTCGCTTCGGCTCCGTACCATTAGTACTTAACCTTGCCACATACAATAACTCGCCGGACCGTTCTACAAAAAGTACGCTGTCGAGCCTTAACGCTCTTCAACTGCTTGTAAACATAGGGTTTCAGGTTCTCTTTCACTCCCCTCCCGGGGTTCTTTTCACCTTTCCCTCACGGTACTGCTTCACTATCGGTCACCAGGAAGTATTTAGCCTTGGAGGGTGGTCCCCCCTGCTTCCCACAAGGTTTCACGTGCCTCGTGGTACTCTGGATACCGGCCTGCCATCTCTCTTTTCGCGTACGGGACTTTTACCCTCTTTGGTGTAACCTTTCCTGGTTACTTCTGCTAAGTTTGATGGATCATTATGCCGGTCCACAACCCCGACCTATATTGCTATAGATTGGTTTGGGCTCTTCCGCGTTCGCTCGCCACTACTTACGGAATCTCGGTTGATTTCTCTTCCTGTGGGTACTTAGATGTTTCAGTTCCCCACGTCTCGCTCTGATACACTATGGATTCATGTATCAGTACCTGAGCATTTACCTCAGGTGGGTTCCCCCATTCGGATATCTACGGGTCGCAGGATATTTGCTCCTTACCGTAGCTTTTCGCAGCTTATCGCGTCCTTCTTCGCCTTCTGGTGCCTAGGCATTCACCCTATGCTCTTAATAGCTTGACCTCGCGTTTTTGCTTTAGCAAAATATGCTTTAGCAATCGCATGTCATTAATTAAGTTTCCTTAATTAATACTTTTCTTAGAATCGATCTCTCAATTCTTTGATAGTTTTTCTCCAAG
Organism: Acetivibrio cellulolyticus CD2; assembly: GCF_000179595.2. Classification (NCBI taxonomy): domain Bacteria; kingdom Bacillati; phylum Bacillota; class Clostridia; order Acetivibrionales; family Acetivibrionaceae; genus Acetivibrio; species Acetivibrio cellulolyticus. The sequence goes on from NZ_JH556655.1 coordinate 3,807, forward strand.
TGAATTGTCTTTTTACCATCTTAATGAGTTTTTATCCTAAGAGTCACTATATACTTATTTGTACTAGTTACCCTTTATTTTTCTTCTCATCTTGCTTCACTTTAACATTATATATTTTTCAAGGTGCATATTATTGTAGGATATTTTGCAAAAGCAAAAATCCTTGGTGGAGATAAAGAGAATCGAACTCTTGACCCCCTGCTTGCAAGGCAGGTGCTCTCCCAGCTGAGCTATACCCCCATAAATCTGAGCTTTATGGGCTCAGAAAACTAAACAGTGTAAGGAAATTTGGAACTCGGTTGAATCAGCTGTATAAACAACTGATATCGACCAGGCAGTAGTGATACATGCTGTATCACGATACTCCTTAGAAAGGAGGTGATCCAGCCGCACCTTCCGATACGGCTACCTTGTTACGACTTCACCCCAATCATCGGCCCCACCTTCGGCAGCGTCCTCTTTACAGTTAGACTACTGACTTCGGGTGTTGCAGACTCTCATGGTGTGACGGGCGGTGTGTACAAGGCCCGGGAACGTATTCACGGCAGTATGCTGACCTGCCATTACTAGCAATTCCGACTTCATGTAGGCGAGTTTCAGCCTACAATCTGAACTGGGACTATTTTTGGAGATTTGCTCCACCTCACGGCTTCGCTTCCCTCTGTAATAGCCATTGTAGTACGTGTGTAGCCCAGG
>NZ_JH556655.1:4602-5133 GCF_000179595.2 Acetivibrio cellulolyticus CD2
CCATACTTCCTAATCTCCCACCTATCCTGTACAAAAATACCGAAACCCAGTATCAGGCTACAGTAAAGCTCCATGGGGTCTTTCCGTCTAGTCGCGGGTAACTTGCATCTTCACAAGTACTACAATTTCGCCGGGTACGTTGTTGAGACAGTGCCCAAATCATTACGCCATTCGTGCGGGTCAGAACTTACCTGACAAGGAATTTCGCTACCTTAGGACCGTTATAGTTACGGCCGCCGTTTACTGGGGCTTAAGTTCACTGCTTCACTTTCGTTGACAGATTCCCGTAACCTTCCAGCACCGGGCAGGCGTCAGCCCCTATACTTCATCTTTCGATTTAGCAGAGACCTGTGTTTTTGTTAAACAGTTGCTTGGGCCTATTCTCTGCGACCTCATTGCTGAGGCACCCCTTATTGCGAACTTACGGGGTCAATTTGCCGAGTTCCTTAACAACGCTTCTCCCGTTCGTCTTAGGATTCTCTCCTCATCTACCTGTGTCGGTTTGCGGTACGGGTACCTCTACTCTCGATA
>NZ_JH556655.1:7733-69690 GCF_000179595.2 Acetivibrio cellulolyticus CD2
GCCAGCGTTCGTCCTGAGCCAGGATCAAACTCTCTAAAAAATATTTATTAGAGAGCCTTTTGGCTCTAAATTACTTACTCGCGTATATTTGTTTCGCAAGTTACTCAATTAATTAACGAGTTCCTTATCGTCTTACACTGTTTACTTTTCAAAGTCCATATTACTTTTGTTTCAGCCACTCGAGCCGAGCGACTTTTATATATTACCACGCTGTCTTTTGTTTGTCAACACCTTTTTTTCTGGTATTTTTTAGTTTTTCTTCTGTTATCGACTCTCGTCTTCCAGAAGCGACAGCTTTTAAATTATAACACCATAAATAATTCGAAGTCAAGGGTATTATGAAAATAAATATGAATTATTATGTTGATTTTTCTTATAGATATTATTTTACCTCATTATTATTAAATAATACACGTTCTAGCATATTTTTATTCTGTTTTGCTCAGTCTATGCTTAACATCAAACCAAAATCTCAGATGCATTTAGCGCCGGCAGATTTAGTACATTTACTTTGTAAATTCCTCAATAAAAAAATCCAAATCTCTACTCTTAAGTCTTCAGGTTTTAATAATTTCCCTCAAATTCTCTATATCCTTGGTGTATATCTTTTTTATACTGGCATTGTATATGATACTTGCAGGATGATATAGCGGATACAGTCCATATTCGCGCCCCTTCACACTAACCTTGTCAAGTGCTCCATGTACATCTCCTATTGAAGCTTTATGGTCCCCAAGTACTGATCGTAAAGGTACATTACCCAATGTAATAATGTACTTTGGCCCAATTATATCAATTTCTTCAATAAGATATTCTCTGTTTTGCTCAATTTCTTCCTTGGTTGCAGGTCTGTTTGACAATCTGCCGGTCGAAGGGTTTACCTTTGAAAGTCTATGCTTTATAGCATTGGTTATATATATTTCATCCCTTTTAAGTCCTAAGACTTCAAGAAATTGTGCCAGGTTCTTGCCAGCCATTCCTACAAAAGGCTTTGAGTTGGCTACTTCATCTTTTCCGGGAGCTTCTCCAATCAGCAATAAAGAAGAATTAGGGTTGCCATCACCTGTAACAATTTCTTGTCCCTGAAATTCTTCTCTATATCTACTATATAATATATTCAATTGCTCTGATTTTGACATAAACAATCCATCCTCTGCTTAACCTTTTTTATATCCTCCCACATTAAAATCTTTTTTGACTCATCCCTTAGGAGCGCAGCTGGGTGAAAAGTCGGCATAATCCAATACCCCTTCCTTTCAATCCATTGACCTCTTATTTGAGTTATTCTCGCATTTTTGTCTACTACATACTTCATAGCAGTAGCACCTAAACACACAATAATCTTAGGTTTGATAAGATAAACCTGATTTCTCAAATATGGCAGACATTTTTCCGCTTCCTCATCAGTGGGAACGCGGTTTCCAGGAGGCCTGCACTTTACTACATTAGCAATATAATACTGGTCTTCTTTTATCATCTGCGCCTTTAACAAAAGATCCAGAAGTTTTCCTGCAGCTCCTACAAACGGAAGCCCCTGCAAATCCTCTTGCTCCCCCGGTCCCTCTCCTATCATCAAAAGACTGGCATTCCTGTTGCCACGACCAATTACTATATTATTTCTCTTTCTGCCTAACTGACAGTTATAACAACCTGTGCAGCTGTTAATTAATTCTTCCCAATTAAACATACTAATTATACTCCCGTTTTATCAACGCCCCATATAATCTTATGGAGCTGTACCTGAAACCTTACATCGAGCCTGTCTGCTAAAATCCAACTTACCGCATCCTCACAATTTATTCTTCCATAGACAGGAGAAAAGGTTATTGTTCCTTTGTAGTGATGATTCTTTATTATTCCTTTAGCCCAGTCGTAATCATTTCTGTCCCCAATTACGAATTTAATCTCATCTTTATCCCGTAAATATCTGAAGTTATCTAATACCATTTGATTGGAACATCCTGATGATGGTACTTTCATATCCATAACCCAGGAATGTCCTTCACACAATGTAATATCTTCTATCGGAACTGCACCATTTGTCTCAATAGTTACTGCATAGTCTCCTAAAAGCCTGAGCAATTCATTTAGATCTTTTTGCAATAACGGCTCTCCACCAGTTATGCACACCCGCTTATAATGAAATCTTTTTACTTCTTCAAACACTTCGTAGGGTGACATTTCTTTTCCATCTTCATATGCATATGTAGTATCACAATAGCAGCATCTTAAATTACAACCTGTAAAACGTACAAAAATAGTGGGAAAACCGGTGGATATACTCTCCCCCTGAATACTCAAAAAAATCTCATTAACCAGCATCTATTTCACCCTTTAAATTAGTCAACAAAATATTACAACATATCTTTTGCATCTATAGTTATGTAACTTGTAGGTGTCTCCCAGAGCACCAGTTTCTCCAAATTACATTCCAATCCTGTCATACTTTTTGAAAGTTGTTCCCATATCCATAATCCAATCATTTCGCAAGTCGGATTAAAATCAAAAATATCGTTTAGATATTTATGATCAATATTGCTCAATATTTCTTTTTCCACCATATCATTTAAATCGTGAAAATCAATAACCAGACCATTCTTATCAGGTATTCCTTTTAATGTAACCTCTAATTTATAGGTGTGGCCATGAATGTTTTTACACTTGCCAGGATAATCATTTAAATGGTGTGCACTATCAAATGTAAATACCTTGGTTATACTCATTCTTGCAATTTTCATAAATCTGATCCTTTCAATATTATAAAAGACAAACAAATATTCTAAGCTATTACTTTATCAACGGTGAAATTGCAAATTCCGCTAATGTTTTTGCTTAAGGCTTATTTGATGACAAATAGCCACGCAAAAAATGGAAGTAATATTTTACTCTTTCCGTAAATACTCAATGGGATCTATTATACCTGCCTCTTTAAACCCCTTAAGTCTTAAAACGCAACTATCACAAACCCCACATGCCTTTTCCTCTCCCTTATAACAACTGGTTGTCAAATGAAGCGGTGCATTATTTTCACATGCAAGCTTTATAATTTCTGCTTTGCTGAGGTTTATCAAAGGAGTCTCTATCTTTATAGGTTTTCCATTCACACCTCTTTTAGTTCCAACCTTTATCATTTTCTCGAACGCTTCAATAAATTCAGGTCTACAATCAGGATAGCCACTGTAATCTACAGCATTAACACCTATATAAATAGCATCCGCCTCTATAGCTTCAGCATAGCCTGCTGCATAGCTTAGAAATATAATATTTCTCGCAGGTACGTAAGTAACCGGTATTTGAGGCAATCCCTGATAATCAGGCACTTCAATACTAGAATCTGTCAGTGCACTTCCACCAACATTATCTATCCTAATTATTTTGTTGCTCTTTATTTTATAATATTTTGTTATTTGCTTAACGCACTCCAGTTCCTTTTTGTGGCGTTGTCCATAATCAAAAGATAAAGGATAAACTTCATAACCTTCCTTAAAAGCTACAGATAAACATGTAGTGCTATCAAGACCGCCCGAAAAAAGAACAATTGCTTTACTCATTAGTTGCCAGCCTCCCTATTTTACTTATCATAAGCAAACTTTAAAAAACAATTCTATATAAGTATAACAATATATATATGCTTTATCAAAGATTAATTTTTGATTTCAAAAATTTATGCAGTAAATACCCTAACAATCTGCTAGGACTAAATACCGTTGAGATTTTCAATCCTGATCAATTCATCTTATCAAAATAATATGCACAGCATCCAATTGAACCATTAAGTTGAGGTTTGCCAGGCACAACTATTTCACCCCATCCAAGGTCTTGCTTGATAAAATGAATAAGCGCCTCATTATTTGCTACTCCCCCTGAGAGTACAAGATAATCTGCCGGAAATCTTGCAATCATAGGCTTTATTCGTTTATATAACGAATAATTTACTCCCGAAGCAAGCTTATCCGCCGTATAACCTTCCGAAATTCTTCCTATCAGCTCAGACTCACCAAATACAGCGCATGTGGAACTCAATTCCACTGGTTCATTATAATATTTTTTCATTTCATCAATGCTTATACCAATTATAGTTGCCATATTCTCAAGATACCTGCCGCAAGAAGCAGCACATTTGTCATTTAAAACCATGTCGGCCATTCTGCCATTTCTCACCGATATAACCTTGCTGTCCTGCCCGCCAATGTCAAGAAGCGTAAAATTCTTTAGTCCTGTTTGCCATACAGCTCCATAGGTGTGAGCTTTCAACTCGGTAATAACCTCTGCATCGCTGACATTCACATTATTTCTTCCGTAACCTGTACTTATTATTTTATGAATTTCACCTATATCAAGCTTTTCCAAGTTTATACCTATTTTTTGGTTCCTGTTTTCACAGTAATCTCTATAAAAAGAAGCCGTATCAAAAACCTTTCCAATAACAAACTCATTACCATCAAATACAGCAAGTTTAACAGCCCTGCTTCCCAAATCAATTCCCAGTATCCTCATATCACACCACCATTTAATGCCACAAAAAATATTTTTCTACCTATATTAACATATCAATAAACGATTCTATTCTAAGTTTGCTCCTTGAATCCACTGCCCCAGGACGATCACCCTCAAGTGTCAGAATCGGCACATCCAATTCTTTTCTTATTACAATATCCTCTATACCTCTAAAACAAAAAGCTTGTGTATAGTGAATAATTCCATCAATTTCTCTTTTTTTGATCTGGCTTTTAATATCATTAATTCTACCAAAAAGATTGTAGGGATAAGTAAAAACCCTGTAAACCTCAACTAAATCATCAATCCCTATTCCATCCGCCATTGTAAACTGTCTTTGAACTTCATTATATACAATTCTGGCATTCATAGTTTCAACCAAATCGTACAAATCGCTATTTATAGGTGGAACTCCAATATATCCAAGTCTGACTTTTTCAAACCTCGTCTCCCTTTTTTCCATAATAGCAAGCTCCTGTTCAAGCCTATCCCTATATGACCTGTAATCGCTGTCAAAGTCGCTGCTCGAAACCTGCCAAATGTGGTTTTCAAAACCAGATACCTTGTTATGCTTCCACGTTAGCTCATCAACATATACCAGCCTTTTCCTTATCAAATCCAGCTCCTTCTTTACTTTTAACGCTTCTTCAAAACTTGTGTCAAATACCTTGCACAGTTTTTCCATCTCCATCTTTAGAGCTTCATAGCTTTTAGAATTTGGATAGGAGAAAGGGATACATTTTATTCCCTTTAAATCAAATACTTCTGAAAGCGCTCTTGCATTTGAGCAATCTCCTTCAACAACGCTAACTACAGTATCAATATCTTTTGAATTAAGTACAGCAGAATATATTCCCTTAATCCAGGAGCATGTATTCCTGGGGAATCCTACATTTTCAGCTTCCTCAATAAGTCTAACAGCATTTTTGTCGGTAATGAAAACATTATTTAAATCTACAGGTCTAAGACCTGCACTATATATTATCTCCACCGGTATGCTTGTTGTAAATCCAATACTTTTCAATTGTCCACCTCTTCAAAAAACATAAACTAAGGAGCACATAAAATAATTAACGCCCCTTTTTCTCATAAAATTAGAAGAGAAAATATTAGAGGCGGTTATTATTAATAATCCCTTAGTTTTTTATTATAATACAAAGAAGCTAAACTTAAAAGTCATGTATTTATAATTTAGAGTTCTGACACATTAAAGAACGCTTAAATATTAGGATTTACATACCTACCAATCGTGAAAAAAACGTATCGTTGGTTCTGCAATCAGGGTTGGGAATAGTACTAACCCTGTTCATAGAGTATGGGTTAAAACTGGCATTAATAATATTGTCATCCTTATCCATTTCAAGAACGGCATGATGCAAGAAACTATTTCTCATGTAATACCTCATGTCAATAAAAACATATCTGGTCACATCATCGATTTTTTCACACATTACATGAAAAACAGGTGTAAACTCACTAAAAAACTTTCCAACATATGAAAATGAAACCTTTTCAAGAACCTCATCCTCTATCTTATCAAGCACCTTAAATATCTTAACGTTTCTCTTTAAAATATTCTTTTCCCCTACTACATTACGATCAGGTTCTTCCAGTACAAAATGCCATCGAAAAAGACTTGTAACCGAAGGCAGCAAACTCAATTTACTAAACTGGGTACTGAAATTTCTATTGAGCTCATTTAAAACAATGCACCTCATCAAAACTCGTAAAACAATATATGAAATGAATACAATAAAAGATGCATTTTTAAACACAGGAGGTGATATGATATAGCTTATCAAAGTCAATAAAAACATTGGATCAAAAGTATTTAAGATTCCTAACGAAAATTTCTTATTACAAAAAGGCCATAGTAACTTTGCACCATAGGAATTTAATAAATCAAAGGCAGAATGAGACAAACCGCCTAACAAAGCACATAAAAAAAGAGCATAAATGCTTGAACCCCTGTAAAAAAAGCTTAACAAAACAGCCAAAAAAGTTGCCGAAGCAATAATCCCCATAATTGAATGGGTAAGCCCTCTGTGATTTTTTAAATATACGTAATCGCCCCATTTTTGAAAAACGATATCAACATCAGGAAAAATTGATCCAATTACCATACTTACAGTGGCCGCATCAGAAATGGTTATATCATTTCCAGTAAGCTTAGCTACGGCAGCTCCGATAACTCCATGTGTTATGGGATCCATTCCAACACCCTCTCATTATTAGAAAATGAATTGAAGAAATGACAGAATAAGCTAATTTCCAAGGTTGTACTTCAATAAAAAACATTATAACATTAATAATATTTTGAGTCATGAGTAAAATGCACCAATTTAGCCCCATCTTTGTCCGTTCAGGCCAAAAAAGTTTCAATTATAGAAGTTTTCTTCTATAATCTTCTCAGTTTTTTTCTTATCATAAATGTAATACCATATTCCACCTTTATATACTGAATCACCCGGGAGTATAAAAGTTTTAACCCCATTTAGCCTGATATTATTTATTTCCCTGACGAAAAAATCAATATCACCTATCTCAATGTTTGACCTCATGTTTTTCTTAAGGATAGAAAAAATATTACCTGCCTTCAGAATATATCTAGGCCTAAGCTTCTGATTTATAAATTCTTTGAGAAAGAGCTGCTGCGCTTGAATTCTTCCAATATCTCCATCTTCATATCCTTCCCCTTTATGATTTCCTTTTCTGTACCTTACAAATTCTTCAGACTTTTCTCCATTGAGAATCTGTTTACCTTTCTTAAGATGTATATGCAGGTTCTGTGTAGGATCATCATAATCCATATCCATAGGCACATCTACTTCTACCCCACCTACTACATCGACAATCTCCCGAAAGCCCTTAAAGTTTAAAACCACATAGTAATCTACCTTTAAGCCAGTAATCTCTCCAACCTCATTGGCAATTAGTTCTTCTCCACCTTTTGCAATTAAAGCGTTGATCTTTCCATATTTTCCATTGACTTTGACTCTGGTATCCCTTGCTAATGATAAAATATTTATCTTTTTTTTCGACTGATTGAAGTTTAGTAATGCTATTACATCCGATCTTACTTCCTCATCATCTAAACCCAAAATCAGCAAATTAATATTCCTTTCAATTCCCGTAATCTTTGGGTTATTTCCGCTTCTTTCCAAGGGCGTTGAGTGGCTATAATACGGAATCTCCTCCTGGTTAAGTGAATTCAGTATATATGTACCTTGAGTAAATAAAATTATCGAAATTATTACACATGTCCCAAATATAAATTTCCTAAGCCGCATAATTCTCCCAATCTGGTAATACTTTTATTGGATACTTTTTGAAGTTATTTTTTGATTATTGCCAACTATATTATATGTCCAATAAAATATTTAATACAAAAAGGACCTGAGATATCTCAAGCCCTTTCCTATTTATGCAATGTACAATATATGGTAACCATTAACTAAGCGCTAAATATCAAGTTTTGATTTAAGCCTCTGAATAGCTTCCTCAGTGTTCTCTTTGCTTCCAAAAGCCGTTAACCTGAAATATCCTTCACCGCTTGGTCCGAATCCTGCTCCTGGAGTACCTACTACATTAACTTCCTTCAATAATTTATCAAAGAATTCCCATGAACTTAAGCTCTTTGGAGTCTTTAACCAAATATATGGCGCATTAATTCCACCGAACACCGTAAGGCCTAAGCTCTTAAGACCATCCCTGATTATTGAGGCATTATTCATATAATAATCGATAGTATCCTTTATCTGTTTTTGTCCTTCCTTAGTATAAACAGCAGCAGCACCTTGCTGTATCACATATGGAACACCATTGAACTTAGTAGTCTGTCTCCTGTTCCAGAGTTTATTCAGTTGATGTTCCTCACCACTTGCAGTATAGGCAATAACCTCTTTCGGAACAACTGTATATGCACATCTGGTACCAGTAAATCCAGCAGTCTTCGAAAAACTTCTGAACTCAATCGCTACTTCTTTTGCTCCTTCTATTTCATATATACTGTGTGGAACATCATCTTCACGTATGAAAGCCTCATATGCTGAATCATATAATATAATAGACTTATTCTGCTTTGCATAATCTACCCATTTCTTTAGCTGCTCTTTTGAAAGAGTCATACCTGTAGGGTTGTTTGGGAAACACAGGTATATCATATCAACTCTGTTTTTGGGCAACTCAGGTGTAAAACTGTTTTCAGCTGTACATGGAAGATAGGTAATTTTTTCAAAGCGGCCGCTGTCATTAATTACGCCTGTTCTACCTGCCATAACATTACTATCAACATATACGGGATATACAGGGTCTGTAACAGCAATTATATTGTCCAAACCAAATATCTCCTGAATGTTTCCAGTATCACTCTTAGCTCCGTCACTTACAAAAACTTCATCTTCATCCAAGTGTATTCCTCTTGTTTTATAATCATTTTCGATAATTTTACTTATCAGGAAACTATAACCCTGCTCCGGTCCGTAACCTCTAAAGGTTTCTGCTTTTGCCATTTCATCAACAGCCTTATGCATAGCTTCAATAACCGCAGGAGCCAATGGTTTTGTTACATCCCCAATTCCCAAACGGATAATATTTGCATCAGGATTCTCAGTTTTATACTTATTAACCCTTCTTGCAATTTCTGCAAACAGATAACTTCCCTGAAGTCTTAAATAGTTCTCATTAATAAGTGCCATTAGTAATCTTCCTTTCTGATTCTTATATAAAATTTTACACTATTTTAAAGCAAATAAAACACTAAACATCAATATCACCATCGAATACTTTTGTTGCAGGCCCTGTCATATATACATGGTTATCCTTTTCGTTCCATTCAATAATCAAATCTCCGCCTAACAGCTTTACAACTACTTTCCTGTTGCTTATATCATTTAATACTGATGAAACTAAAACTGCGCATGCTCCTGTTCCACAGGCAAGAGTCTCTCCTGCTCCTCTTTCCCAAACTCTCATTTTAAGAGTATCTCTATCGATAACCTGAACAAATTCAGCATTGATTCTCTTTGGATACAGGCTGTTGTTTTCCATCTTAGGACCAACTACTTCGAGAGGAAATTTTTCAACATCGTCAACATACGTAACTGCATGTGGATTTCCCATAGAAACGCATGTAACTTTAAATTCCCTACCATCAATAACAACAGGCTGAGATACAAATAGCTCCTTATTGCTGTCAACAGGAATCTTAGCAGGCTCTAGAATAGGTTCTCCCATATCAACTTTTACCAACTCAACTTTATTATCTTTAACCGTCATATCAAGAACTTTTATTCCAGCCAATGTTTCAACCTTTATAACGGACTTTTGAGTCATCCCATTATCATAAACAAATTTGCCTACACATCTTATTGCATTACCACACATTTCAGCTTCCGAGCCATCGGAATTGAACATCCTCATTCTAAAATCGCACATCTGGGAGGGCATAATCAACACCAGCCCATCGGAACCAACCCCGAAGTGTCTATCGCTTACAAACTTGGCTACCTCAGAAGGGTTATCTACTTTCTCTGTAAAACAATTTACATATATATAGTCATTTCCAAGTCCTTGCATCTTTGTAAACTTCATTTTGCAACCTCCTAAGCTAAATCTTGCATTTTTATTCTTTAATTATTATAACACACATTTTTTCCATGACAACATATAACTAGCTAAAATAATTGGACCTGTAGCAAATACCAAAAACACTTTTTAGTAGATTTTCTGGCTAGTATCTCAAAAAATTCATTATTGGACTTTTGTTTATTCAATTTCTTAAAATAGTTAGATAACAATTTATCACTCTTTAATTATAATGTATGCCATACTTTTCCTTATTGTATAACAAATGTGATAATTGTATGTATAACCACAAATTACACAACAAAATATGATAAAAGCTGTAAAAGCTGAAAAATAAAATTGCTAATTATAATTATTTTTGCTACAATATATTAAGATACGACGCTAATTGCAAGGTGTTTTGACCCTTTTTGATATCATTTATCGATATCAACATTGGGGTATTATTTTTGTCGGTTCATACGTTATATAAAGTTCAGTAGTGGAATAACAAACTTTATAACAGTTATTCTGCTGCTGTTATTTATCTGAATAAAAATAAATATAGCCTTAGAGTTATGACAACTATTTTCGAAGTTTATAGGATTGAGGTATGAACCATCATTTAATAAGTAATACATCTTTACAAAACAGCAATTTAGTAAGGTGTAAAAAATACTTGATTATATTATTTAAATGTATTTGGGAGGGGTTTTTGTAATGCTAGACCTAATACTGATTGTGTGCATTGTTGCCTTCACTTGTATAACACTGCTTTTTTTAAACTCGGTTAAGAAAGAAAGAAGTGGGGTTCTTACAAATACAATCAATGCAAATCAAAGTAATGGTGGTAATTTATTTTCAAGGTTAAACAACCTCAGCCATGAATTTGAGTCCACTGGTTTTGGTAAATTCAAACTGTTTAATATTGAAATAGACTTTCGGTATATCTTATTTTTCATTATTCTTGTTATTGGAATAGTTGTTCGTGTATACAATATTTCCGGTGTCCCCGCAGGCCTAAATCAGGATGAAGCCTATGGCAATTATGAAACGTATGCTCTTGCAAATTACGGAATTGATAGCAATGGTATGGGCTTTCCTGTACATTTCATTTCATGGGGAAGCGGTATGAACACACTTTATGCATATTTAACCATGCCGTTAATAAAGATATTCGGACTCAATGAAACAACCGCCATTCTCGGGAATCTAATCTTCTGCATATTAAGTCTTGTAATTATCTTCTTTACAGTCAAAAGACTTAAAAATATTGACATGGCCCTACTTGCAACCTTTATAATGGCAATTTCCCCGTGGCATATAATGATAGCCAGATGGGGACTTTTAGAGAACATTTTCCCCGCTATTGTTTTGATTGGAGTGTTTTTTTACTCCCTATACTTAAAAAAACCTAAGTACATAATTCCTTTTGCCGCCGTTATGTCTCTTAGTCTATATGCTTATGGCCCAGCATATTTTGTTATTCCTGTATTATTGCTTATATTAGCAATATATGAGGCATACTTTGCTAAAAGCAAAATACAATGGTTTAAGAACTATCTTAAGGCATTTGTTTGTTTTGTCATTATTGCAATTCCAATTGTTATATTCGTTTACATCAATATAATCTCCCCATCATCGCAGACAGTAAAACTTGGGCCCATAACTGTTCCCAAACTTGTCGAAGCTGGTTATCGATACAATCAGGTAGTTTTCCTAGGTGGCGGTAAATCTAACCTTTGGAATACATTAAAAGAAAATTTTGCGGTCTTTTACGATACTGTTTTCAGGCAAACTGGATATATATATAATGTAATTGACAAATACGGTACAATATATAGAATAAGCAACTTCTTCTTTTTAATAGGTTTTTTGGCTTCCATACTCGGAACATTAAAATCTTTTAAAGAAAAGAAAATACAGCTTGATTTTGTATTTCTAGTCTGGTTTATATTAAGTTGCATTCTTGGTATAGTAAATAACACGAATACAAACAGAATAAACATTATATTCATACCTATGATGTACCTTGCAGCTTATGGAATATATGTATTTGCAATTTTAGCATCACTTCTAGTAAAATTTGTTGTTAAATCAATAAGTGCAAACGCTCAGAAGCACGCATTCAAATTAGCTAAATTAATAGTGCTAACAATAATAGCAGTTTTATATTTGACTAACTTTTCTGCCTTTGCAAAATACTACTTTACTGAGTACCCCGACCAAATAAACCAGATTTTCCACGAGTCCTTTGATGATGCACTCCAATATGTAGTTGATAACAACAAAGACACCAGGGATGTATACGTCACAGATTTTAACGGAGCATTCACCTTAGTGCTGTTTTACACAAAATACGACCCAAATGAGTTTTACAGTACTGTAAATTATACAAACCCATATACTGAGTTCAGGCCAGTATCATCCTTTGGAAACTATAAATTTATTACTATAGATAAAAGCATCGAAGCAGCTGATAATTCATATTATATTGTGGAGAATTTCCAGATTAATAACCTTACAGGGGTGAAGTCCCCTAAAAATGTAAAACAGTTTAAGAGATTTACAGTACTTGAGTATTAAGGTTAATATTTTCAACATCTAAAAAAGCTTATACTTAAAAGTGTTGAAAAATAATAAATATTTTTATTTTACAGGAGGTATACACAATGTTCAAAAAAATGAAGATTTTCTTTTGTGTTACTTTTATTACTATGTCAATCACAACCAATATTTTTGCGGAAGGAAATCTCATAAAAAATGGTTCCTTTGAAGATGAACAAGGAGGGAACCCTACCGATTGGACCTACTACTCTTATGTTAAAGATGAAGGCTCAGCAGAGCTTAAAATTGAAGCCCAAGGAGCTCATTCCGGCAGTAAATGTGTCACAGTAATAAACAATGTAGAAAACGATTCAAGGTATCTTCAAACTATAGGTGCACAGCCAAACAAAAAATATAAACTTTCTTGCTATATAAAGGCTGAAAATATAGGTGATACTGGCAACGGAGCAATATTATCCATTGAAGGTCAGGTTGCTGCTTCAAATACATTAAGAAACACTAACGGCAAATGGGACTATGCTGAATTGTATGTAAAAACAGGGGATGGCATTGAATCCTTTAATGTTACAGTAGGAGTTGGAGGATATGGTGCAATGAGCACTGGAAAAGCATCCTTTGATGATGTAACCGTTGAAGAAGTGGACAGCATACCCGATGGATCTGTAATTGCAATTGTAGAGAAGTCACACGCTGATAATCCATCTTCCCCTGACACAGAAAAGAAATCTGGTACTAATAAAATTGTATGGATAATACTTGCAGTTTGTATATTAATTGTAGCTGCTGCTACTTACAGCACATTTAAATCTTCTCCATCCGAAGATAGTGACGCTTCAGATAATTCTTCTGACCTTAAGACAGACGACACTGAATTAGACAAAGAATCCGATGAGGCAGAAGAACAAAAGGATGACAGTTCTGTAGATTCTGATGATTCAACCAATAAAGACTAGTACTTAGTTTTCATTAGTTACTAATTTGGTATTCACTGGAGGAAAAATATGAAAAAGCTATTACCACTTATAGTTGTTATGGTTACATTACTTTTAAATATTTCTGTTTTTGCAGATAACACCAACCTTGTTCAAAACTTCGGTTTTGAACAAGGTTCTCTAGATAATTGGGAAAAATCTTCCTATCATAACGATGACGGAGTAACTGAATTTATACTTGATGATAAAGTATCCCACACCGGTTCAAAAAGTGTATGTATCATAAATAACTCAGCCAATGATTCAAGATATAAACAAAATATAAAAGTTAAAGACAATTCCTACTATAAATTATCCTGCTGGGTAAAAACCGAAAATGTCGGTTCAGAATACAAAGGAGCCAACATTTCTGTTGATGGTATTATTGATACCTCAAATGATATAAAAGGTACCAGTGGTTGGCAATGCGTTGAAATATACGGTTCAACAAAGAAAAAACAGAACAGTATTGTTGTTACAATTGGTCTTGGGGGATATAGCAACGAAAACACCGGGAAAGCATGGTTTGATGATGTAGTTGTTGAGAAAGTCGATAAACTACCTTCTAATGTTCACGTTGCTAAATTTTACGTTGAAGAAGCTCCAAAAAAGGTTGTTGATATACCTGTAAGTAAAAATATATCATTTATGACTCCGTATTCCATAGTATTTTTTATCGTAGCAATACTGTTGATACTACTTACAAAGAAAAATATTTTAAGAATAAAACCAGGACGTGAAAAAGTCTATCTTATTGTTTCCCTGCTTATAGGACTAGTGGTAAGATTGATAGCTGCTCCTATTATTGAAGGTTTCAGTGTAGATATAGGATGTTTCAGAGGATGGTCTATGGCAGCCTCAAATGTTAATGGTATTTCTACCTTCTACACAAGTGGAATGTTCTGCGATTATCCACCATTTTATATCCTTGTGTTGTCACTTGTAGGCCATATTTCAAACTTCCTAAACTTTACGTCTATGCTTCCAACACATCTAATAATGATTAAGTTGCCTTCTATAATTGCAGATATTGTCACTGCTTTTATTTTTTACAAACTTGCGAGCAAACGTTTTAATCCTTCTATAAGTTTTATTGTGTCCATACTTTATATATTTAACCCTGTTGTTTTCCTGAATTCAACACTTTGGGGGCAGGTTGATTCATTTTTTACAATGATACTTTTATCAGCTCTTTTACTAATTGATAATGGTAAACTCAGCTTCTCAACCATTTTGTTCACAATTGCTGTTTTGATGAAGCCACAAGGAATAATATTCCTCCCTGTTATAGGTTACGAACTTATAATTGACCTTATAAAAACAAAGAACTTTAAGAACATAGGTCTTTCAGTACTATATGCTATTGTAACTACAGCTATAGTTATAATTCCGTTTTCAGCAGGAAGAGCCCCAACATGGTTGATAGATTTATATATAAACACTACTGAAGGTTACAAGTATGCGGCAATGAATGCATATAATTTGTTTAGCCTTTTAGGTGCAAACAACAAATTTGATGATCAGACCCTATTCATATTCAGCTACTATACTTGGGGTATTTTGTTTATTGTGCTAACTTCCTTATTTACAGGATTTTTATACTTTGCAAACTTTTTAAAGCACAAACAAGATGCACGCAGTATTGCTCCTATAGCATCTCTTATTCAGATTACGGGTGTGTTTGTTCTCTCCTCAAGAATGCATGAAAGATATTTATTCCCTGCTATAGCGTTTGCACTACTTGCATATATCTTTTATAAAGATATTGGCTATCTTCTCCTTTTTGGAGGATTTAGCGCCACAGTATTTGTCAATACTTATGATGTACTTACAAGAATGTTTTTAACTGACAGCCCGCATATACCAGCAGACAATACCGTACTTTTCATTGGTTCACTAGCTAATGTACTACTACTTATACTATTATGCATAGTTGCGTTTAATACGGTTGTTAAAAACAGATCAATAACTTTTGATTTTAACTCAGGTTCCAATACTTTAACACCTGATATTGCAAAGAAATAAGCATGTAAAAAGGCTTAAGTCTTTGGACTAAACAGCTATTGTTATATAAAGTTCTTTATTTTGGGGGTGCTTTCAGCGTGTCGAAAAAACTGTCCGGTTTTTGCTTTTTTATATTTCTTCTAATACAGTTTATGCTACCACTTAACTCCTTTGCACAGGGTGAAAACCTTGCCAATAATCCCGAATTCGAGCAAGGTAGTATAGATACATGGATTTCTGAATGTTGGGATAAAAATGAAGGTGTTACTCAGTTTTCACTTGATGAAACACAAGTACACAGTGGCTCTAAAAGTGCCTTAATTGTAAATAACTCTGCAAACGACTCAAGATACAAACAGACTATAAATGTCAAAGCTAATACTTATTATAGAATGTCTTGCTGGATAAAAACTGTAAATATAGGCTCTGAGCAAAAAGGCGCTAACCTTTCAATTGAAAATTCTCTTGATTCCACAAAAGATATCAAGGGAACAAGTAACTATTGGGAGTATGTTGAGCTTTATGGAAAGACAAGCCCCAACCAGCAGAGCTTTACCCTGACTTTAGGCATAGGTGGATATGGCAGTACAAATACAGGTAAAGCTTGGTTCGACAGTGTTGAAGTGGTCGAACTTGACAGTCTGCCTCCCGGAAAAACTTCCGTAAGTATGGATCCAAACTGGAATTCACACCAAAATCAATCCGCTAATAGCACTGTTAGTCCTTTTCTTGTTGGGTTCATCGTCTTAATGGCAGGAATTATATTTTCTGCGTTATTCATTATATATAAGGACAAGAATTCCAAGATAAAATCTGCACCAAAAATCAAAACTAAAACTTTATCGGATTTTGATGAAAGTGCACTTCCTGCAAGATCCCAATTAAAAAAGGTCAGGTTTGACAAAAAAGACTTTCTTATTATGGCCTCAATGTCTCTTATATACCTTTTGGTAGCTTTGTTCAATCTTGGCGATCTTAAAGTACCAACTACATCATGGCTGCCGTCTAAGGTCGGAGAAAACTTTACTGTCGATCTAGGAAAGGACACTACACTTTCTCGAATCTATTTTAATTTAGGACTTGGCAGTGACAGAGATGCCTCCGGAAAGTATACAATCGAGTATCTTGACGGACAAAACGGCTTTGTACATCTTGCTTCTTTTGTAAAAGAGGATATCTTTAGCTGGAAGTATATTGAAACTGCTCCTGTTAAGACAAGACAACTTAAGTTTATAGTTGATGATGCCGGTGGAACACTTAATGAAATAGGTATTTTTGAATATGGAAGTACAAAACCACTGCAAGGCATTACAATAATTAAAAAAAATGTTAACGAAAACAGCAAAGGAAGTATAGAAAATCTTTTTGATGAACAGAACCTTGTAGTATTCAAACCTTCCTATAAGAACAGTATGTATTTTGATGAAGTTTACCATGCACGTACTGCCTATGAACACATAAACAAGATAGAGCCCTATGAAACAACTCATCCCCCATTAGGTAAGGTTATCCTGTCACTGGGTTTACTTATTTTTGGAATGGTGCCTTTTGGCTGGAGAATAATGGGGACATTATTTGGCGCCGCTATGATACCAGTAATGTATGCATTTGGCAAAAAAATCTTTCACAAGAGATTTTACGCATTCTGCTCTGCTTTCCTTATGATGTTTGAATTTATGCATTTCAGCCAAACACGAATTGCCACTATAGACAGTTATGTTACTCTATTTATTATTCTTATGTATTATTACATGTATGATTACTTTACCAATAAATCATACGTTTTAGGGTTCAAAGCATCATTAAAACCACTATTCCTGAGCGGTCTATTTTTTGGACTTGGTGCGGCAAGCAAGTGGATAGCTTTTTATGGTGCTGCAGGACTTGCACTGTTATTCTTCGTTACTAAGATAAGCGAATTTAATGATTACAAAAAACTAATTGCTAAAGAGCCACAAAAAGGCTCCTGGGTATACCGATTCTTCCCGCTCTACGTTAATTCTACAGTTGCATACTGTGTCTTTGCATTTATTTTAATGCCATTAATTATATACACCTTGTCATATATCCCTTGGATGCAGGTTCCCGGCGAAGGTCACGGGCTAAACCTCTTTTACGACAATTCAGTCAGTATGTTTAATTATCATTCAAACCTGGTAGATGATCATCCTTATCAATCATCCTGGTGGGAATGGCCTATTATGGTCAAACCAATGGCCTTCTATTTTGGAAGTGATTTAGAACCTGATATGGCTTCAAAGATTTTTACCATGGGTAACCCTGCTATTTGGTGGACAGGTATTCTCGTCTTTGTTATATTCACGGTCTTTGCACTTTCAAAATTAAAGAAATACTATGTCCCAATCTTCATTACATCGGCTGCAGCATTTGCATTTACAGCACTACCAGGCACATTAACTACTTCTGTTACTAAATTCGGAAGGCTGGAAACATGGTGGATGGCAATATGTGCCACTATATTAATACTATTGCTCATCCTGTCAAAATTTGATAAAAAGCAGCTACTCGCCTCAGCTGCTTCTTATATAGGTTTTATAATTCCCGTTTTACTTTTCTACGGAGCAGAAAAAAATCTGGATTTTTATAAGCAATTGAGTACTCGCTTGGCAATATTGATTTTTCTAGCAATTTGTATTTCAATATTGTTTAGGGGAATATATAAATACGACAGAAAGTTGCTTGTAATTATGGCAGCAATAGTCTTTCAGTATATCCCCTGGATATTTATTACAAGAGTAGCATTTATCTATCACTACTTCTCTATAGTACCATTTTTAATACTTTCAATAGTTTATATAATAAATATTTTTGTCGATAAATATCCTAAAGGAAAGTTTATAGCCTATGTTTATCTTGGATTGGTGTTTGCACTTTTTGTCCTTTATTATCCAGGTCTCTCAGGACTTGAAGTGCCTATTGAATACATGGGCAATTTAAAATGGTTTGGAACCTGGTATTTTTAAATAAGACTTAGGAGGAGAAATTACATGTCTGAAAAAATAGTTTGTTCTGTTGTAGTTCCGCTTTATAATGAGGAGGAAGTTCTTCTTGAAACCTATAAGAGGCTCAAAAAAGTCATGGACTCTTTAAATGAGCCCTATGAAATAGTCTTTGTAAATGATGGAAGCAGAGATAAAACAGCTCAAATGGTGTATGAAATTTGCAATAAGGATAATACAATAAAGTTCGTCGACTTTGCTAGAAACTTTGGGCACCAGACAGCTATAACAGCTGGAATGGACTTTTCCGAAGGAGACTCTGTTGTAGTAATTGATGCTGACCTTCAGGATCCACCTGAATTAATACCTAAAATGATTGAAAAATGGCGCGAAGGTTACGATGTTGTTTATGGAAAAAGAGCCAGCAGAAAAGGAGAAACCTTCTTCAAGAAGTTTACTGCAAAAGTGTTCTACCGCTTCTTAAGAAGCATGACTGATGTTGATATTCCTGTAGATACCGGTGACTTCAGGCTTATTGACAGAAAAGTTTGTGACGCATTAAAACTGGTTAACGAGAAAAATAGATATATTCGAGGAATTATAAGCTGGCTGGGTTTCAAACAGTACGGGTTGGAATTTAACAGGGATAAGCGCTTTGCTGGAGAGACAAAGTATCCTTTAAAGAAAATGATCAGATTTGCTGCTGATGCAATAACTTCATTTTCATACAAGCCATTAAAGCTTGCTTCTTATACTGGTATGCTATTGTCCTTCCTCAGCTTTATTTACCTTCTTGTAGTGCTTTGTACAAAGCTGTTTATGCCAGCTATTACTCAGCCAGGATGGGCTTCTATACTTGCAGTTGTCTTGTTTTTTAACGGTATTACATTGATGATTCTTGGTATTATTGGAGAATATATTGGAAGAATTTATGATGAAGCAAAAGGAAGACCATTATATATTGTCAGGCAGACAAAGAATTTTTCAGAAGAAAAGTCAAATAAGATTATAGGAAGAAAATAATATTCCTATGTTATAAAGCTCGAAGGTCTTATACCTTCGAGCTTTATATGTAATACCAGGCAACATAATAACGCAAAAAACATATCACTAATATGTTTCCCTCTCCTCAATTAAAAAAAGCTCTAAAAAGCTTTATAAAGCCTTCTAGAGGGACATTTCAAACCCTAATACTATTTTACATAAATGTTAAGTAACTATCTTTTCATCTGGCTCTCCTATTTTTCTACTTGAATTGAGGATAATGCTCATTGACTCCCGTAGCATAGCTATGGGTTTATTGGCTAACACAAATAAATAAAGCGAGTCAAATGACTCGCTTCATTTTGGTGGGAGGAGATGGATTCGAACCATCGAAGTCAGAGACAACAGATTTACAGTCTGCCCCCTTTGGCCGCTCGGGAACCCTCCCATATTGGAGCTGGTGGACGGAATCGAACCCCCGACCTATTGATTACAAGTCAATTGCTCTACCTGCTGAGCTACACCAGCATATTAAATTTTAATGGCGACCCGGAAGGGGCTCGAACCCTCGACCTCCAGCGTGACAGGCTGGCATTCTAACCAACTGAACTACCGGGCCATATTTTTTTGACCTGCTAACTGGCCTACCAGCTATTTCCCTTTCTGACAGACCAGCAGTTTGCACAGGTTATAATGGTGACCCATAGGGGATTCGAACCCCTGTAGCCGCCGTGAAAGGGCGGTGTCTTAACCGCTTGACCAATGGGCCATAAATATCATCGGCTTTCGTTTTGTTATCACTTGCGTCAACCGACAAAATATATTCTAACCAGATCAGAGCAAAAAGTCAAGCATAATTTAAAAAAAATTTTGTAGAATTTTATCCCCATTTTAGCATTCAATAGGTGCCACGGCCAAAATGCTTATATCCCTAGCCTTTGAGAACTGAGTCATAAAGAATAACTCCACTAACAGTTCTGTTAAAAGTCATTAAAAGGCGGACTATATACCATAAAATTCAATAAACACACGTGCAAATTAAGAATGAGATTTATAACCATGTCTTTAATCAATTTCATTAACGCTTTTTTGCTTTGCTGCAGCTCAAAAAGCACCAATATTTTATATGGGTTCCTTCTAATATAGTCAGCTTGCGTTACCTCCATAATAAATGCCAATATACGCTGATAATGGTATGGTAATGGTAACTAGGACAGGACAACACAAGATTAACATAAAGAAGCGCACATATTGGCTTGCATTTGGTTAGAAAACAATGCAAAAAAGCGTGCATTTCATATTTTCTGAAATACACGCTTTTTTGTTTTGGTGAGCCATCCGCGACTCGAACGCGGGACACCTTGATTAAAAGTCAAGTGCTCTGCCAACTGAGCTAATGGCCCATGCCTTAAATTTCTACCGCACAGTTATATATATTACAGCAGAACTCATAGTTCTGTCAACCAGTTTTTCAAAATTATTTTAAAATATTTTTAAAATATAGTAAAGATCCTTATGGTAGCATTGCTAGCTGGCTTATTTAAATACATTTTACTAAAAGCAATTAGGCTTATAAAAGTGCGATTAAAAAGGAAAAAGAGAGATAATATTTAAAATAATACGCAAGTTTTAGGAACTATTTTACATTTTTATAAGTAAAGGGAGCATCGCTCACTACTTTTTAAGTAGTTTTACGACACTCCCTAAGTATAAATCATAAATATATCTTCACACTAAGAAAACTTTATACTCTTACCGTTTGCTCTCTTTCTTTTCCTACTCCAATTAGCTTTATTTTAACACCTACGAGCTCTTCAATCCTGTTCAGATACTTCTTTGCATTCTCTGGTAAATCATTAAAATTCCTAACACTTGAAATATCCTCATTCCATCCGTCAAATTCTTCATAAACAGGCTCACATTTAGCAAGCTCTTTCAAGCTTGCAGGAAAAGCTTTTGTCTCTTTACCGTCTTTCTTGTATGCTACACAAAGTTTGATCTTAGGGAGCTTTCCAATCGTATCTACATGATTTATTGCAAGTCCCGTTAAACCATTAACCCTTGCGGCATATCTTATCATAACCAAATCAAGCCACCCACAACGTCTCGGTCTTCCTGTGGTTGTACCATACTCCCAACCAAGCTCTCTTATGGTATTGCCTATTTCGTTATCCTGCTCAGTCGGAAATGGTCCAGCTCCAACTCTCGAAGTATAAGCCTTCAAAACGCCATAAACCTCATCAATATATACAGGCCCTATTCCAGCACCTGTACAAACTCCACCCGCTATAGGGTTTGAGGATGTAACATACGGATATGTACCAAAATCCAAATCCAGGAACGTAGCTTGAGCTCCTTCAAACAAAATTTCCTTTTCAGCTTCAATACTATCAAAAAGTAAGCTGTTAGCATCTATAACATGAGACTTTAACTTTTTAGCATATTCCAAATATTCTGAAATTACTTCGTCCTCGTTAATTGCCTGCCCGCCATATACTTTTTCAATAATAAGATTCTTAACAGCAAGGTTTTCTTTTACCTTTTTTACAAAAATCTCTTCATCTATTAAGTCACACATTCTTATTCCGGATCTTTCTGTTTTATCGGCATATGCAGGTCCTATACCTCTTTTTGTAGTTCCTATTGAATTTTCTCCTCTAAACTTCTCCTGAAGCTCATCAAGGAGTCTATGATATGGCATTATTACATGCGCTCTATCACTAATTAAAAGTTTATCTGTACTAATTCCTTTATCCGCAAGATTCTCCATTTCTTTTAATAAAACGGCCGGATCTACAACTACTCCATTCCCAATTATGCACGTTTTCCCCTTATGAAGGATACCTGATGGTATGAGGTGCAACGCGTATTTAACTCCATCCGCGACTATTGTATGTCCTGCATTATTTCCGCCTGAAAAACGTACTACTACATCTGAGGTTTTGGCAAGCATATCAATATACTTTCCCTTTCCCTCATCACCCCATTGTGTGCCTATTACTACTCTGGTAGCCATTCTACCATTCCCCCTATTCCGGAAGTCAGACCACAAATAATAGCTCTTAATGGTACTGCAAATTTCCTTATTTTTGACAACATATAAATTATAACCGCAAAACAAACCAATTACAATATAAACCTTACTTTAATTATTGTACCATATCCCTGTGAAAAAGCAACCAGTTTTCCGAATATTAATTCATTTTTCGCTCTCATTGTTCGGATTTCATGCTAATAAAGGACCTTTCTAGCACATTTAGGCGTATTTCTAAGTGTTTTGAAACTTCCTCAAATAAAAATAAGACACTCTTACTTAGCGTCTTATTTTTGTAACTCAGTATAATATTGTTCTTATTTAAGAATTTATGCCTGTTCCTTTTTGGCAAAATACTCATTAAGTTCTTTAACAAGTTTTTCAGCATCTATACCATGAATTGCACAAGCATCTTCAATACTTTCCCCAGATGAAGATGGGCAACCCAAACAGTGCATTCCATTATTTAAGAATATAGGTGCAGTTCCCCTATCAATTCTTAAAACCTCTGATATTATCATATCTGATGTAATTTTGTTCATGCTTTTCCCTCCTATATTCAAATTACTAGTGTTTATTATACACTACTCCTTGATAAAAATATACCCTATTAAATAGTTTGTCTAAACATTTTCTTTCCTGCTTCATATAAATTATTCCCTAAACTATCAATGATAACTGTTACAGGGAATTCTTTAACTGTTAACTTTCTTATTGCTTCTGTCCCTAAGTCGGGAAAAGCAACTATTTCTTCATGTATTATACTTTTAGCTATTAATGCTCCTGCCCCTCCAATAGCACCGAAATATACAGCTCCATATTTCTTCATAGCCTCAATAACGCTATTGTCTCTGAGACCCTTTCCTATCATTCCGCTTAAACCCATCTCAATGAGTTTTGGTGTATAAGCATCTACCCGGCCGCTCGTAGTTGGACCCGCTGATCCAATCACCTCTCCGGGCTTTGCCGGACATGGTCCAACATAATATATAACCTGGTCCTTTATATCAAAAGGTAGGCTTTTACCTTCTTCCAGCAAACCAATCATTCTTTTATGAGCAGCATCCCTTGCAGTATAAATAATACCGCTAATATTAACTATATCTCCTGCTTTAAGCTTTTTTACATCAGCCTTACATAAAGGTGCTTCCAAATTGTACAGCAATTTTATCCCTCCAATACATTTATCTCTATATCTCTGCCTCTGCATGCCTTGTTACATGGCAATTAATATTGACAGCAACAGGAAGTCCTGCTATATGAGTAGGATATACCTCAATATTTACAGCTAACGCAGTAGTCCTTCCACCAAGACCGGATGGACCTATTCCCAATTTATTTATATCACTTAACAATTGGGCCTCAAGTTCGTTCACATATTTAACATTACTTCTTTGATCTATTGGCCTTAAAAGCGCCTTTTTAGCCAACAGTGCTGCCTTTTCCATTGTTCCGCCTATACCAACACCTACTATAATAGGAGGGCATGGATTTGGCCCCGCATTGTCAACAGTATCTATGACAAACTTCTTGACTCCATCCAATCCATCTGATGGCTTTAACATCTTCAAAGCACTCATATTTTCGCTTCCAAATCCTTTAGGAGCAACAGTGATTTTTACTTTGTCACCTTCCACAATATTATAATGAATCACGGCAGGCGTGTTATCCTTTGTATTAACCCTATCTATAGGATCTTTCACAACGGATTTTCTAAGATACCCGCTCTCATATCCTCTTCTTACACCTTCATTTATAGAATCTGTAAGGCTTCCTCCTGTTATATGTACTTCCTGCCCTACATCAACAAAAACTACGGCCATACCGGTATCCTGACAAATAGCTACTTCCTTTTCTTTGGCAATACCAGCATTATCAATAAGCTTACTTAATATATCCTTACCTGTTTCTGACTCTTCAGTTTCCAGTGCGTGCTTAATACCGTTTAGTATATCTTCATTTAGATAGTAATTCGCACTTTTACAAAGTTTTTGTACTATTTCAGTTATTTCATCCGTATGTATTGTTCTCATATTTTCCTCCATCTCTCTTTACATTATAACCACCTACTAGTATACTAAAATCTTGCTTGTATGAAAAGAATACTTTATAAATACTAAAAAAACTTATTAAAAATTTAAAAAATTGTTCACACATGAGTTTAATAATTCTGATATAATAGATAGTAGGAGATGATTATATTCTTTCATTTCAATACCTTGTAGTTTGTACAACCTTTTAATTTTTTACTAATGCACTACAAATTTAATACTTTGGCTTAAAAAACTTAATAAGTTACTTTTATTTCATTTTGTA
Source organism: Acetivibrio cellulolyticus CD2 (assembly GCF_000179595.2). NCBI lineage: Bacteria > Bacillati > Bacillota > Clostridia > Acetivibrionales > Acetivibrionaceae > Acetivibrio > Acetivibrio cellulolyticus. The sequence continues at coordinate 32,633 of NZ_JH556655.1, forward strand.
AATCTTTACTACATAAAGCAAATATGCTAATATAACCTTTGGATTTTATTGTGTTTGGCTACATGATTTTTGCAGTTCATTATATGAAAGGGGTTTTTAAGTTTGGATTCTCCTAAAAACATTCTGGTATGCGTTACTCAACAGAAAACATGCGAAAGGTTGATTAGAAGGGCAGCAAGTTTGAAAGATGATCTAAAAGGTGAGCTATTCGTTATACATGTTGCAAAGAACGCATGGAACTTCTTAGACAACATCAAAGAAGGAGAAGCACTCGACTACCTGTTTAGAATTTCTAAATCTGTAGGAGCTGATTTATCAGTACTAAAATCAGATAACATTGTTGAAACAATAGTTACCTTTGCAAGAGAAAAAAAGATATCATATATTGTGATGGGTGAATCACCTAACGATCATAAGGAAAACAATTTTTTTAACGAGCTAAAATGTCTGCTAAGTAATGTAGAAATAAAAATAGTGCCTCAAGAAGAAATATGATATAAATGTCGAAAATTGTTTAATCTTTTCTAAAAAAAAGAGTGTTGGTCAATTCAATCCATCACTCTTTTTTATAATTTAGTAATGTAAAAAAATACAACCCCGTCTATTATTTCACAGTCTAATCTTATTTGATCCAATAGACACAGGTTGCAGACAGGCATTTTCCAAAATTAACATAACATTATACACATAATTGATTTAATTTTCAAGATAAATATACCCATATTAAAAAAATTTTGCTTAAAACCACTAATTTATCAGGAATGGCTTGACTTTCCGCTATTTTCATTATAAAATATTGTCGAATTCCAAATATAGGAGGTTGTGTACATGAACAAAACAGAATTGGTAAACTCAATTGCTTCAAAATCTGGTTTAAACAAAAAGAACAGTGAAGCTGCTTTAAACGCTTTAATCTCATCAGTTGAAGAAACTCTTGAAAAAGGCGATAAAGTTGTGCTTGTTGGCTTTGGTACTTTTGAAGTAAGAAACAGGGCTGCTAGAAAGGGAAGAAACCCACAAACTAAAAAAGAAATCACAATCCCAGCATCAAAGGCTCCTGTATTTAAAGCAGGTAAAGGCCTAAAAGATATTATTAATAAAAAGTAATAAATATTATTGATAAATATTGAAGTCCTGTCTAGTTGTAGACAGGACTTCAATATTTTTTAATTAATAAATTATTAAATAAGTATTACTAAATGAAACTCACTCAGAAAAACCAAGTATTACCTGATTCCCATTGAAATTCTGATCTTATCTGACATCATTGCAATGCACTCAGAATTTGTAGGTTTACCCTTTGTATAGTTAATTGTATATCCAAACAAAGAATCTATAGTATCAAGATTTCCCCTTGCCCATGCACTTTCAATTGCATTCCTTATCGCTCTTTCCACTTTTTGCGACGAAGTATTAAATTTATCAGCAACAGCAGGATACAAACTCTTTGTTATTGAACTAAACATCTTTGGATTTTTCACAGTTAGCACAATCGCTTCCCTTAAGTACTGGTAGCCCGCCATGTGCGGAGGTATTCCAACCTCATGCATCAGATTTGTAACTTCCACTTCAATATCATATGTACGATCTAAAGCATCAGCGTTAGCAAACTCCATATTTTTATTTACTGGCTTATAGGAAAAAGCCGAAAGATATTTTTCCTCATATAGCTGCCTTATTCTAGTAACTAGAACCTCAACGTCAAAAGGTTTTATAATGTAATACTCTGCACCCAATGATACTGCCTTTTGGACAAACACATCCTGACCAATTGCCGATAACATAATAAAAAGAGGCTTCCGATCCATCTGCTGCGTTGCCAGTTTCTCTAAAACACCTATTCCGTCAATGTTTGGCATAATAACATCAAGAACAACAACATCAGGCTTTATAGATTTAATCATTTCTAAAGCCTGCATTCCATCCTTAGCAATACCTTCAACACTTATATCGTCGTACTGGTCCATATATTCCTTTAATAATTCTTCAAATTCCACATTGTCATCTGCAATTAAAACTGTAATTTTATCTTTCATTTCATACTCCCTTTAATAAATAAACCTCTTTTGGTAATCTCCCTAATTAATTATAATATAAAATGCACTAAAATAATACAATTTTCTCTAAATTTCATTAATAAAATTCTATTTCGCCACCACATTTACTTACATTGCTCACAAATTCAGGAAATGTCACATTGATAGCTTCTGCCGAATCTATTATTGTTTCTCCCTCACTGTTTAACCCGGCTATTGCTAAAGACATAACAATTCGGTGATCATCACAGCCATTAACCTGACAGCCTTTAAGTTTACTCTCACGAATAATAAGGCCATCTTCCAATTCTTCTATATTCGCACCCATTTTGCCAAGCTGTTCACACATAACATGAATCCTGTCAGTTTCTTTTAACCTTGCTTGAGGAACATTTAATAATCTTGTCTCCCCCTTTGCGAAACACCCTGCAACAGCCATAGCAGGAAGTGCATCGGGAATAGCATTCATATCTATGTCCATACCAGTAAGAGTATCACCTTTAATTATAATACTATCTCTTCCCCGTGTTACTTTTGCTCCCATGTCTTCCAGTATTGAAAACACCTCTTTATCCCCTTGCGGATCTGTTATATCAAGATTTTCCAGCACAAACTCCTCACCTGAAATGGCCGCTAAAACAGCAAAAAATGTTGCCGATGAAAAATCTCCAGGTATAGTTACATTAAATGGCTGATACTTTTGATTTCCCGGAATATAAAAAGACTTGTATTCGTTGTTTTCATATTTTATACCTAGCTTATCCATCCACCACGTTGTTATATCAACGTAAGGTATTTCATTTAGGCGCGTAATATTTACTTCTGTGTCCTTATCAACTAAAGGAGAGCTGATTAGAATTGAAGAAAGAAATTGAGAAGTGACAGAATCAAGCTCTGTTTTTCCACCTTTTAGTTTCCCTCTGACCACTACTGGTGCCATATCGTTATTTCTAGTTGCAAATGCCTCTCCTCCAAGGTTATTAATTGCCTTGATGAGTGGCCCCAATGGTCTTCTACGGACCTGATAATCACCTGTAAAAACAGTATATCCTTCTCCTAATGCTGCTAAATAAACCCCAAGTCTTAAAGTAGTCCCTGAGTTACCTACATTTATAACATCCGCAGGGGTACATGGACTTCCATTAAAACCTTTAATAGTATATTTGTTATCAAGCTTATCTATTTGAGCTCCTAAAGCTTTACAGACCTCAACTGCTGACAGTGCATCACTTGAAATAAGTGGATTATATACTTGTGATTCTCCTCCAGCAAGACTAGCCATAAAAAGAGCTCTTATCGTATGGGATTTTGACCCCGGTATTTTTACTCTTCCATTTACCTTTGATTTTCTGACTTTTAATATCATATAAAACTCCCTTCTACCATGCTACATTAATTTATCTATTTAGGGATTTGAAAGCTAATTATTGCCAAGTCCCTTGTTATTATATTATCATATAATTCTAAAATAGCAACTATTCACTCATAACTAATAGAATAGCAAATGCCTCTGCAAAGTGGTAAGCTATGTAATCACTCAACACTTTTAATACCTGAAAGATAAGAAATATTCAGGTTAGGAATGCTGAAAAATAACTTGGGCTATCCAATAAAAAGGATTGGGTACTACAATGGATTTGTAATTTGTGTTAGAATATATATATAGGTGTGTTAATGTATGTATATTGTACAAGCTTTAACTTGGTATTATATGGCTTATCAAATATTATAATAAGGACTTTTGATCATATGGATGGAACAGTATTGCTTATTGATTATTCTGAATATGAAAGAGAAAAAGTAAAGATAACCTTCGATAATATTGGAGAGTTTAATTTTACTGAAATTGACAGCATGAAAATGTATTATCATGTTATTCACGACTTGTCTAATTTTTCTCTGATAATTATTGATATTTCTTTTCCTTCTGAGAGCGAAGGCTTTGAAGTTATTTCTTCTCTTAGAAAAAATGCAGTCACCTCAAACACACCAATAATAATTATAACAAAATCTGATAACATTGAATATAAAAAATACGCACTCAAATTCAATGTAAGTGACTTTATTATTAAGCCTTACCAAACCAAGCGCCTCGAAAACTCAATAAGAAGTACCTTAAAAATCGAAAACAAATTCAGTTATAATCTAAATAGTGCAAATGTTATTACTATGTCTGTTGAAGACTATATTGCAAAAGAATTTAAAATAGCTTCAAGAGCAAATCAAAATTTATCAATAGTATTTATAACCCATATAGATATAAACAAAGTTTCCTCAGAGAGTAAAAAAACGCTTTCTCACTCTCAAAAGGAAAAAGCGTACCAAATGGCCATAGAAAAAGTCAAATCAGCTTCAAGATCCACCGATACAGTTATCTTCAATGACGGCAAGGATATATTAGTCATACTACCTTTTACAAACGCCCAAGGAGCTGATAAGGTAATGATCAAAATAAAGGATAGCCTGATTGATGGGCTGAATAGTTTGAACCTACCTAATGACTACTTCTACACCGTCCATACTACCTTCCCCCATGACGGCAAAAACTTTCAAGCGCTTATGGAGAAAGCGCTAAAAATAGTTGAAGACAAAATAATGCTTGAAAAAATCACTTATATTGGTTTGAACACACTTGATCACGCAAGAAAAAGCTACAAGAAGTTTAACTAATGCCCCGCATTTTTTCTAGAGCATACGGGGCACATTCAAAGGGATTACATTCAAGCAAGCCTTATTTCTTCTTTTATTGTATTATCACTCAATCCTGCTGTTTTTTGGTGGCGGTGGCCCATAAAACTGATAGTAGTTACATAGAATCCTACCATTATACAATTTCCTTTTCTTATTTGCTTTCCTGCCAAAAAGCTTTTCGAATTCGGGATGTGAAGATAAAATGTAATGTGACCAGGTATCCAATGAACCAAATACCGTTCCCATTTCCTTATACAGCTTTTCAATCTCTTTTATCTCTCCAAGGCGCTCGCCATAAGGTGGATTACAGATGATAAAGCCATATTTGTTTTTAGAACTGATTTCTGACATAGGCATTCTCTGAATATGTATATACTTATCTACCCCCGCCATCTTTGCATGGTATCTGGCAAGGCTTATAGCATCCTCACTAATATCAGTACCTTGAATCTTTAGCTCTCTATCAACCTTAATCATCCCTCGTGCTTCTTTTCTGGCATCCAACCAAAGAGCCTTTGGTATATTAGGCCATTTTTCAGCATCAAACTCCCTGTTTAGACCTGGAGCAATATCCAAACCAATCATAGCTGCTTCAATCGGAATAGTTCCCGAACCACAAAATGGATCAAAAAGTGTCCGATCATGTCTCCATCTACTGATTTGGATTAAAGCGCAAGCCATTGTCTCCTTTAGCGGGGCTCCTCCTACAAGCTTCCTATAGCCTCTTTTATGAAGCCCTGACCCGCTAGTATCGATTGTTAATGTCGCCATATCTTTAAGCAATGACACTTCAACCCTATATCGCGGACCTGTTTCCTTAAACCATTCGCATTTATACTTCTGCTTAAGCCTTTCAACTATAGCCTTTTTTACAATAGCCTGACAGTCAGAAATACTAAAAAGTTTTGAGTCAACAGATTTACCATCCACCGGAAATTCTCCGTCTTCGGGTATCCACTGCTCCCATGGAAGTGCTTTTGTTTGTTCGAATAGCTCATCAAAAGATAAAGCTTTGAACTCTCCCATTTTCAATAATACACGGTCTGCTGTTCTAAGCCACAAATTCGTTTTACAAATTGCACTTTCATCACCAGAAAAAGTAACTTTTCCGTTTTCTACATATTGATCGCTATATCCAAGCTTTTCAAGTTCCCTACCTACAACTGCCTCTATTCCAAAAGCAGATGTTGCAATAAGATGTATTTTCCCCATATAATCATACCTCAAGTCTATTCATATTTGTTACTTGGCAGTATTTATTATATCCATTGGAATTATTATAAACAATAAATTTTTTTAAATATAAATAAAATCAGCTATAGAATATCCATAATAAGTCTACATCAAAAGGTTTCTTTATACATTAAGAGATGTTTGACTATTGTGCTGCTCCCATAGCTAATTTTGTGTTTTTTATTGGTCTATATTGTCAACATGGCATTGATTCTCTACTGTTATTCCTGTCGACAATGTTGGGTCTATGCTTTCCTCCTTGGTTACTTGAAGTATTTCATATATAGATGCTCCACCGCACAATACCCTAATCATTTCATCCATAACTTCTTGCCCTTTTGTATCTTGGGAATATTTTTTTATAATTCTTTTAAACCCGTTAAATAATCTTTGCTCATCATTTGCATTTATCTCATCTTTTAATATTTCTGCAAATACATTAGGCAAATTACATATACGTTTTTCCATATCTTCAAGCTCGTTTACCAGGCTTATTGCTTCATTATACTCATTAGTAGCTATGATAGATTCCTCCATTCATGTTAATGTGATGAATCTATTATTTCAAATATTAACTCTGTTTATTACTTTCTGTGCAATTATTCAAATTATATTTAGCAGAATTTTATTTAACCATACAAATTCTACATTCGCTTTTTTTCTACAATTTTACCTGCAAATATTCCTAATAATATTGAAAAACCAACTAAAATATATGACATTAAACTATTCCAAATTGAAAACCCTAAAACCGCAATCGCCCCTCCCATTGCAGCTCCTAAAAGCATCCCAATTTCAGTATAGCTATACCCTTTCATATGTAGCCGATCCCCCTTAAACACTTTTCAAATTCATATTTACTAACACTATAATTAGACGTCGAAACCTGCTAAAAAGTTCATACATTTATATCATTATATCAAAGATTATAAGCAACCTTTTCCCATTCTAAATCCAATAAGCCATATATTCAATTATTTCCCTAAATAAAATTAAATCTATCTCTTCTAGCATTTACAGTATGTATACTATTTCTTAGCTGAAAACAGTCTTATATTTAGTAGTAACTTTGAATCACAGAAAATGAAACTAATTTACTATATATAATCAACTTTAAAAATTATATAATTATATATGTAGATACAAATATGCAAAGTTTGTTCTTTATTGAACTTTTTCTAGTGCATACTTATCTTGGAAATCATACATTTAAAAAAATGTCTATTCTGAAAAGCACTGGATTTATTCATTCAACTCAAGCATGTAATTTTTTTAAAGCATTGAATTATGTTTGGTTTTATAGTATAATAGTATTAAGAACAATTTAATTTGCAATCATTTGTAAAAGGCAAATCTATCGAAAGATAGAGACGCAAAACTACGGGTCTACGGTCGCTTGACTACGACAGCCGGGTTGCCAAGTGTTTAAGAGACTAGAACTCTTAAGTGCTCTTATTGGTAATCCCAATAAGGGCTTTTTTAGTTGTTCTGTTTCTTAACCTTATAACCCTTTCGAAAATGGCAAACTCAATGAAAATTGAGGACGCAAAACTACAGGTCTACGGGTTTCATTACTATGATGGCTGAGTTACCGAATAAGGGAGGAATAATTATGAAAAAAAGCCTAAGATACTTACTACTAATTAGTATTGTCATCACTATTTGTCTGAATTCCGTACAAGCTTTTGGTGACACTCAAACCCATTTAATTGTCTCTAATGGTGTAGTACTCGAAACGCTTCCTACATCAGTTGAAGGCAAAGTTGTTCTTACCGGCAATACTTATAAAAGCAAAATCAAAATCATTGTTTCGAAGGACGACACGTCAACTTGGTATGATGTATCACTAACCAAAGGGAAATATAAAGAAGAAATATGGCTTATCGATGGTAAAGGAAAGTATAAAATTTCCGTCGTTGTTCATGAATACGATAGAACCTACTCTTATGGACCTACTTTAGAAGTTGAAAACACAATAGATGTTAATCGATTTTTGGTTCCAACCAAACATGTTGAAAGTAATAATGAAGAAATCATTGCACTTGCCAAAAGTATTACACAATATTCAACAACCGAAAAAGATAAAGCATTATCAATATACAATTGGGTAGCAAAAAACATTGAATATGATTATGATAAGTATTTAAGGCAAATCAATAAAAATTTTGATAATGACTATGGCGCCGTGATAACCCTAAAAACTAAAACTGGCGTATGTTATGATTATTCTACACTAGTAGCCGCTCTAGGAAGAGCAGTTGGACTACAGGTAAAAGTTATAAAAGGAAACTTTGTTAATCCCTATCGAAAGGAACTCCATGCCTGGAATGAAATATATATCCCTGAAGAAAATCGCTGGGTTAATGTAGATACAACCTTCGCACATAGTCTCAACACAAATTATTTTGATAATAGCGACTTTTATACAGACCATGAAAAGATTTCTGAATACTAATAAATTAATGATAGCAAATAGAAAAGCTGCCCCAAAAGTAACTATTTATATACTTTAGGGCAGCTTTTCTATTTCATTATTAACTATTAATATTACGTTGTTGTATCAATATCAATTTAGCTTATATACCCAAATTATTTTATAATAACTTCTTCCTCATCTGAATTTATATAATACTTATGATCTAAAGATCCTTCTGCAATATCTTTAAATGCCCAATAGTTTTTAGGTACATCAGTGAAATCTAATGTTGCACCATTCAGTGGCCCTCTATTTAAAGCCCTATTAACCAAAACGACACACTCATCGCGTTTAATTTTATTATCTGGCTTAAAAGTCCCATCGGAATAACCATTGATATATCGTAAATTAGCAAGCTTTAGTATAAAGCTTTTTGCCCAATGGTCATCTATATCGGTAAAATTATTACTCAAGCCTGTACTTGCATCAAGATCAAGCAAGTTGTAAATAACAGCTGCAAATTCACCTCTTTTTATTGTCTGATCGGGCTTAAAACTACCATCAGGATATCCTTTAAACAATCCAACCTTAGTAACAAGTTCAATAGACTCTTTTGCCCAATGTTTATTGGTGACATCTGGGAAATTAACATTATTAGAATTTGCTGAGCTACCTACATCAACGAATTTTGCAATTATAACTGCAGCTTCTGCCCTTGTTATCTCCTTCTTTGGTCTAAAACAATTGTCAGTATATCCCTTAAGATATGATTTATGTTCTCCAGTTTTAACACCAGCAGGTATATCCTCAGTAGGTTCTACAACAGTACCACTGTTTGGTGTTGTTTTTACTGACGTAGTCTTTGTTGGAGTTACAGTACTTGTTGGAGTTACAGTACTTGTTGGAGTTACAGTCACTCCACTATTTAAAGTAAGAGTCCCAGAATATAATGTTGCACGTACACTTTTCAGATCTTTATCTCCAAAGGATGCATCATTTACTGTTATACTAGTAGATGTCCTTGCAGAACTTATTACTTTAAATTTGAGCTTTACAAACACTCCATCAGAACTAATATAGCCATCACTCATTGTATAGTCAAGGAACAATACCTTTAACTTACCATCTGCTTCTTTATTTATTCCAAAGTTTGTATTAGGATTTGAAACTATGCTTCCAACTTCTCCACTTAAATATTTGAGCATATTTTTATCATATATAATTGTCATGTCCGTTGTACTGATTCCTTTAGCAGGTACGTTTACATATTTCACAGGCACCGTTACTTCATCACCATAGTTTGCTACATACGAACCAATTTTTACTTGGAATCCATTTGGTGTTACAGTTGGTGTTATAGTTTTGGTTGGTGTAGGTGTTATAGTTTTGGTTGGTGTAGGTGTTATAGTTTTGGTTGGTGTAGGTGTTGCTGAAGCAGATACAACTTTAATACTACTTGGTTGATTAACAGAATACCCAGAGTATATGCGATTTCCGTACCAGTCACTAAGCAGAGTACCACTTATTCCATTTGAAATGCTATCTGCATTTTCAAACTTAACAGTTGTAGTACCCTCTTTTAATACTTTAAACCCAACAACCCCTAAAACCCCTGACGTTTCAGCCACCCCACCTGTCCTGTATCCTTCAAGTCCCAAATAAGCCTTACTGAAATTGAGAATTCCTTTGTCAACATGATTATCAGCGTATGCAAAAGGACTATAATTAGAATTAAGCAATATACTACCATCTAATGGAAGTGTGCTAATTTTAAAAGGACTTTTCGTATTAAAGTTTACAGCCTGCAAAATTGTCGGGTCATATTTTATATTAACCTGATATCCTGCAAAATTATTAATATTGTTTATCTGTATAGATGCCTTAATTATATCTCCAACAACAACTGACGTCTTATCTAACTTTATTGATATGTAACTGTTAGTTGTAGTTGGTGTTGCTGTTGCTGTTGGTGTTGCTGTTGGTGTTGCTGTTGGTGTTGCTGTTTTCGTTACTGTAGGTATCGCTGTCTTCGTTACTGTAGGTGTTGCTGTTGCTGTTGGTGTTGGTGTTGCTGTTGCTGTAGGTGTCGCTGTTTTGGTTATTGTAGGTGTAACTACTTTTGTTTCTGTAGGTGTTGGAGGTACTTTAACCTTAATATCTGAAGGTTGTTTTATTTCATACCCGGAGGCTATCCTACTTCCATCCCAGTCAAATAATATAGTACCCGTTATACCATTGGGCATAGTAGTACAATCGGCAAAGGAAATAGTAGTGTCCTTTTCCTGCAAAACTTTAAAGCCTATAATGGCAATAGAACCAGTACTCTCTTCCGTCCCGCTATTCTTATAGGCTTCAAGGGTTATATATGATTTACAGATGTTAAGTTCTCCATTATCTAAATTATTTACTGCTTTAGAAAAACTTAAGAAATCAGAATTATTTAACAAATCACCTGGTAGTGGCATTGTAGAACTCTGATATTCTTTACCTGATATGGGATTTACAGCCTGAAGTACTTCTGGATCGAATTTAATATTAACTTGATATCCAGCGAATTTTTGAATATTACTTATCTTAATTGTCGCGGTTATTATATCATCTAGCTCTATGGATGTTTTATTAAGATCCATTGTTATATAAGACTCATCGCTTGCATTTACCTGCAAAAACATTTGAAAGTACATTGTTGTCAACAATAGAAAAATGGTAGCTACACTAATTGCTTTTTTCATTATACATTCCTCCCACAAAGATAAAAAATTGAATATTTATTAAGGTACTATATTTAGAGATGACAAGCAATAAGAATAGATAGTCAACTTTGCTTATTTGATTGCCAAATAGCATGTAAACCAATCAAAAATTCTGCTCGTTCTCCATAATACCATAGTTTCAAATTTGTAATCTATTTAGCCTTTCAAGGGATCAATACTGAGTTTTTTCAGATAGGACCTATAAATCAAGAATAGGTATAGCAACATTTTAATGATATGGTAGGCCGATTACTACGTAAAGAAATACAAATATAATTAAGAACTACACCCCATCAAATAATGATTTATCTCTAATCTTAAAACTCCCCCATTAATAACCTATATAATATTTCCTTATAATGTTATTATATATCAAAACTGTTCCATATTCAAGTAACAAAAAACTTCCTTACCTCTTAGAAAAGGTAAGGAAGCTTAAGTTTCTTATATACTATTTAACATATAGCTTTTCTAAAGTTCCTTCAATAATGTACTGGTGGTCTAATGCACCCTCAGCTATATCTTTAAACGCCCAATGTGTTGTAGGAACATCTGGGAATTTCTGCGTTGTACCATACAATGGTCCTCTCTTAAGTGCCCTATTTAAAAGTGCTACACTTTCACAACGCTTAATACTTGCCTGAGGCTCGAAATTACCATTAGGATATCCACTAATATACTTGAGTTCAGTAAGTTTTTCAATATATACTTGAGCCCAATGTCCTTTCACATCTTCAAACTTATATTTTGTAATATTTGTATCTTCAATGCCAAGGAAATGGTACACTATTGTTGCAAATTCAGCTCTTGTTATTTTCTGATCAGGTTTAAATGTTCCGTCAGTATAACCTTTAAAATATCCCTTATCAGTAGTATACTTAATTGCCCATAATGCCCAATGTGTATCCTTAACATCAGGGAAACTTACTTTATCGCTTACATATGTCACATCCGCACCTGATAACTTAGCCAAAATAGTTGCTGCCTCAGCCCTGGTAATATTATTATCAGGCAAGAATAAACCATTCGGATAGCCTTTCAAGTAAGCTGTATGACTTAATGGAAGTCCATCTGGACCTGGAACTTCAGATGTAGGTTCAACTACAGCACCCGATGTAGGTGTCGCTGTTGGTTTTGGTGTTGGTGTTGTTATCGGACTAGGATTTACATCTGGATTTCCACCTGGAATTACACCTGGACCTTCATTAACTGTTGTTGCTGTAGGCTTAACAGTCTGTGTTGGCGTTGGCGTTGTACTAGTTGTTACACCTGGTGTTACACTTCCTGTTGGTGTTGGTGTCGGTGTTGCACTAGTTGTTACTTCTGGTGTTACTGTCGGCATTGCACTCTGTGTTGGTGTTGGTGTCGCAGTTGCACTTGGTGTTACTGTCGGCATTGCATTTTTTGTTGGTGTTGGTGTCGCAGTTGCACTTGGTGTTACTGTCGGCATTGCACTCTGTGTTGGTGTTGGTGTCGCAGTTGCACTTGGTGTTACTGTCGGCATTGCACTCTGTGTTGGTGTTGGTGTCGCAGTTGCACTTGGTGTTACTGTCGGCATTGCACTCTGTGTTGGTGTTGGTGTCGCAGTTGCACTTGGTGTTACTGTCGGCTTTGCACTCTGTGTTGGTGTTGGTGTCGCAGTTGCACTTGGTGTTACTGTCGGCATTGCACTCTGTGTTGGTGTTGGTGTCGCAGTTGCACTTGGTGTTACTGTCGGCATTGCACTCTGTGTTGGTGTTGGTGTTGCAGTTGCACTTGGTGTTACTGTCGGCATTGCACTCTGTGTTGGTGTTGGTGTTGCAGTTGCACTTGGTGTTTCTGTTGGCATTGCACTCTGTGTTGGTGTTGGTGTCGCAGTTGCACTTGGTGTTACTGTCGGCATTGCACTCTGTGTTGGTGTTGGTGTCGCAGTTGCACTTGGTGTTACTGTCGGCTTTGCACTCTGTGTCGGTGTTGGTGTCGCAGTTGCACTTGGTGTTACTGTCGGCTTTGCACTCTGTGTTGGTGTTGGTGTCGCAGTTGCACTTGGTGTTACTGTCGGCTTTGCACTCTGTGTTGGTGTTGTCGTCGCAGTTGCACTTGGTGTTACTGTCGGCGTTGCACTCTGTGTTGGTGTCGCAGTCGCACTTGGTGTTACTGTCGGTGTTGCACTCTGTGTTGGTGTTGGACTTGCAATTACCTCAATTTTTCCATCATTGTAAACAACATTTTTGATTTCATCAGTTCCAGAATAATAGAATGAAGTATATGCACTATTAGTAGTAATATTGTAAAGTTCACCTACTTTGGCACTATCACTAACTTTAAAGTTAATGGTTGCAAATACACCATCACTATCTATGATTCTAGCTCTATCAACTGGGGCTTCAAACGTCATTGATGCAAAACCATTTTCATTATTATAATAAGTAGTAAAATCAGAAGCATTTTCAATCAGTGAGCCAGCATCTATACTTGCTACAGTTACCTTTTGTGGGTCGAAATTTGTTCTAAAACTTAGAGCATAGATACCTGATTTAGGTACATTAGTAAATGTTATAGGTACACTAACAACACTACCTGCTTTTCCACTAGTACTTCCAATGTCAACCTGTAAATCAGATCCAACTTTAATTGCTCCATCAGCATATATAACATCAGTAATTTCCGTTACTGCTGTAGAATAAAAGGAAGTATTAGAACTTATTTGGGATATTTTGTATGTTTCGCCTTGTAAAGCTGTATCAGATATCTGGAATTTTACTTGTGCAAATACTCCATCACTTTTTATCATTCTAGAGCCATCAATAGGTGCCTCAAAAGTCATAGAAGTAAAATTATATGTATTGTTAATAAACATATTAAAATCTTCTGCCTTTTCAACTAGACTTCCAGATTCAACGCCTACTACTCTAATTTTAGTGTTATCATAACCAATCCTAAAACTCAACGCGTAAATTCCCGATTTAGGTACATTACTAAACGTTATCGGAACGCTAACAACACTGCCTGGCTTTCCACTTACACTTCCTATTTCTGCCTTCAAATCTGCCCCAACATTAATTGCACCATTATTACATAAAATATTTACAATCTCTTCAGTGCCTGTTGAGTAAAAGGAAGTTCTTGAATAATTGGTAGTAATATCATAAGATTCTCCTACTGGTGCAGTTTCAGAAATCTTAAATTTGATTGATGCAAATACTCCATTATTATCAATCATTCTACTACCATCTACTGGGGCTTCAAATGACATTGATGCAAGTCCATTCACATTATTGTAGTAATGATTGAAGTCACTAGGGTCTTCTATTAAAGACCCTGGTTCAACACTAACTACACTCAACATACTTTTATCAAAATTCACACTAAAACTTAAAGCATATATACCTGTTGCTGGTACATTACTAAATGTCACTGGTACAGACACTATGCTGCCTGGTTCTCCACTAACTTTTCCAATGTCTACCTGCAATTGTTCTGCAGCCTGTACAAATGATATCGAAGCAGTACTAATGATAATGCACAATATTATCAGCAAACATGATATTCTTTTTAAGCTATATAAGCATTTCCTGCCTTTATTTACCATATGCTATTTCCTTCCTTTACAATCATACGTGAACTAATACACTACATGCCTAGATTATTCTTCTTTCTCTTCAACAGGGAATAAAAATATCTTTCCTAACACGTAGTCTCTTACTAGAACAGCATCATTAATTTTTATACTTCCATTACCATCAACATCTGCTGCAAGCATACCATATTCATATGGGAATTCATTGATTTTTCCTAATACATAGTCTCTTATTAGGACAGCATCATTAATTCTTACACTTCCATTACCATCAACATCACCATATATAAATTTAGGCGTTGGTGTTGTAGTTGGTGTTGTAGTTGGTGTTGTAGTTGCTGTTGCAGTTGGTGTTGCTGTTGCAGTTGGTGTTGCTGTTGCTGTTGCAGTTGGTGTTGCTGTTGCTGTTGCTGTTGCTGTTGCAGTTGCTGTTTGTGTTGCTGTTGGTGTTGCTGTTTGTGTTGGTGTTGGTGTTGCTGTTTGTGTTGGTGTTGGTGTTGCTGTTTTTGTTGGTGTTGCTGTTGGTGTTGCTGTGGCTGTTGGTGTTACACTTCTAACAGTTATTGCTGCTGGCTGCATTATAGAATATCCAGATTTAATTATTTCACCATCCCAGTTGAAGAGCATAGTTCCTGTTATTCCACTTGGCATTGAATCACAATCTTCAAATGTAATTGCAGTGTTTTTAGCCTTAATAACTTTAAACCCTACTACTGCAACCACTCCTGATTTTTCAGCAAGGTTACTTTCTTTATATACGTCTAGTGCTGTATATAATTTGCCGAAGTTTAGTAGACCTTCGCTAATTATATTATCACATGTAGGAAATGGCGAATAATCCTGATTTGCAAGTATCTCACCCTCTAGTGGCAATGAATCGTTTTTATATTCTGCCCCAGTTTTTGGATTGACAGCTTGTAATACTGTTGTATCATATTTTATATTTACTTGGTATCCTGAGAAATTACTTATATCATTTATTCTAACCGATGCCTTTATAATATCGCCTACTGAAACATCAGTTTTATCTAAATCAATAGTAATATAGCTATCACCTGTAGATGTTGGAGTTGGTTTTACTGTTGGCGTTACTACGATTGTAGGTGTTGCTGTTGCTGTTGGTGTAGGTGTTACTATAATTGTAGGTGTTGCTGTTGGTGTAGGTGTAGTTATCGTCTCAGAATTAATTTCTCCTGGTTGAATTACAGAATATCCCGAAGTAATCCTATTTCCATACCAATTAAATAATGTTGTGCCGATAATACCATTTGGCATTGTTACTGAATGTTCAAATACTACAGTAGTTGCTTTTTTTTGTAATGCCTTAAAGCCTACTACTGCTACTGTTCCTGTTTCTTCTGGAGATTCGCTAGCTCTGTAAACATCTAGTGCAGTATACGACCTACTAAGATTTAATATACCCTCACTTATTTTATGTACTCCTTGAACTATTGGTCCGTAATCCTCATTTACCAACAATTCACCACTTGTAGGCAATGAGCTGTTTGTATATGCTACTCCTGTTTTTGGGTTCACGGCTTGTAAAACTGTCGGGTCATATTTTATGTTTACTTGATATCCTGAAAAGTTTGTTATTTTATTAATCTTTACAGTTGCCTTGATTATTTGTCCTACTTCAGCAGTATTCTTGTCGAAATTCATTGTTATATAACTTTCTGTTGTTGGTACTGCTGTAGGTATTGTTGTTGTTGTTGTTGCTGTTGGTGTTGGTGTTAGTGTTACTGTTGGCATTGTTGATGCAAATGCTGTTGGTTTTGTTGTTGGTGTTGCTGTTGCAATTGGAGCAGAATTAATTTCTCCTGGTTGAATTACAAAATATCCTGATTGAATTCTATTTCCATACCAGTTAAATAATGTTGTACCTGTAATACCATTTGGCATTGTTTCTGAATCTTCAAATACTACCGTAGTTGCCTTTTTTTGTAATACCTTAAAGCCTACTACTGCTAATGTTCCTGTTTCTTCCGGAGATTCGCTAGCTCTGTAAACTTCTAATGCGGTATAAGATCTACTAAGATTTAGTATACCCTCACTTATTTTGTGTACTCCTTGAACTATTGGTCCATAATCCTCACTTACCAACAATTCACCACTTGTAGGCAATGAGCTGTTTGTATAAGCTACTCCTGTTTTTGGATTCACAGCTTGTAAAACTGTCGGGTCATATTTTATGTTTACTTGATATCCTGAGAAATTTGTTATTTTATTGATCTTTACAGTTGCCTTGATTATTTCTCCTACCTCTGCTGCATTTTTATCATAACCCATTGTTATATAACTTGCTTTAGTCATATCTAAGTTAATTACTGCCGGTTGGATCACAGAATATCCAGATTGTATTCTATCCCCATTCCAATCAAATAAAACTGTTCCGTCTATTGCATTTGGAACTGATGTTGTATCTTCAAAACTGATTGAAGAAGTTTCTTCCTTCAAAACTTTAAATTTTACTACAGCAACTGTACCTGTCTGTTCAGGAGCTGCAGCTGTTCTATAATCATCAAGACTTACATACGCCTTTGAAAAGTTCAAAATACCCTTTTCAAGGTCATTGTCGGCCACTTGTCTTAAATTAAAGTCACTATTAAGAATTGTTCCAGCCCCTGGCATAGTTGACTTTGTATATGCAACACCAGATGATGTAACTGGTTGTAATACAGCTGGATCATACTTCATATTTAACTGACAACCTGAAAAGTTGGTGATATTTTTAATATTTATTGATGCGGTAACGATTTCTCCTACTGATGCGGTAGTCTTATCTAGTACAATTTCTATACTAGATGTTGGAGCTGCGTTTATTAGGTTACCACATAGACTGTATATTACTAACATTAGAGTTAGAAGAAACGATAATATTCTATTAACCTTCATCGATGATACCTCTCCCCTTCTTAACATTTCTTTAGCATCCCTATTTCTTTTAGGATATACTTTTATGAATTGATTAAACTGCATCTCCAAAACATAGAAAACCTTAACATAAGCCTTTATTTGATATGAGGAAGGGTACACACGTACCCTTCCTCATATATGTATGTGTTAACCAGTTTTTAATAGTCTGAAGATACTTTATTGAAGTGTTTAGCAACTATCATTACATCTTCCAAGCTTATTGCGCCATCTCTATTCAAGTCTAGACCTACTTGATACTTAGCATCAGTAGATGAAGTGTTGAATGCTTTACAGATTTCCAATATGTCTTCCAAGTTGATTGCGCCATCTTGTGTACCGCCTATTGCCATGTCACCTGCCCACATGAGTATAGGTGAAGCTGATGTTGATAATTCTTTATCTGCAGTTACTGAAACGTTAGCTATTTCTCTAGTGAGATAATTAGCTTTAGTAATCTTTACAGTATATGTTCCAGCTGCTACATCTTTTATTTCGAAGTATCCATTACTATCTGTTACAGCTGACTTAGTTGTTCCAACTATTTCTACTGTAAATCCTGCTTTTACTATTGGAGCTGTAGTAGAAGTAGTTACAAAGTCAGGGTTAATATAGCCTGAAACTGTAGTTCCTTCAGATACTATACCAATATTAACTCCACCGTTTACAACTGAAGCAGTTACAGGAGATAATGAGCTATCACCAAATGTTGCATCTTCTGCATTTACTGCTGCTAATCCATCAGTACCAATAACTTTAAATGTCACGTTTGCAAATACTCCATCCTCGCTAATATACTGAGTAGTCATTGTATAGTCAAGGAACAATACTTTCAATTTGCCATCTGCTTCTTTGTTTATTCCAAAGTTTACGCCAGGATTTGTAACTATGCTTCCAGCATCTCCACTTACGTACTGAAGCTTAGTTGCGTCATAAGTGATTGTCATATCAGTTGTACTGATTCCTGTTGCAGGTACATTTACAAATGATACAGGTACCACTACTTGTGTACCAGTTGCCGCTTTTACTGTATCAATTGATACTTTAAAAGCATTTGGATCATCTTTCTTAACTACATTAACTGCTCCATTTGTAACTTTTGCTACTACTGGAGTTAATGTACTATCACCAAATGTAGGTGTTCCGCTTATACTTACTTCTGCTTTTGAACCTATTGCTGCACTTGATTTGATGTTGAAGTTAAGATTAGCAAATACTCCATCTGTACTGATATAACCTGTTGACATTGTGTAATCAAGGAACAATACTTTTAATTTACCGTCTGATTCTTTATTTATTCCAAAGTTTACACCAGGGTTTGTAACTATGCTTCCAGCATCTCCACTGATATATTCGAGCTTAGTTGCATCATAAGTAACTGTGAAATCAGCTGTGCTAATTCCATTTTTGCTTATGCCTGAAAGTTTAACAGGTACTACAACAGATGAACCTGGGTTACCTTCTACAGTATCTATTGAAAGATTGAAACCAGTTTGTGTACCAGTTGGTGTTGCAGTTGCAGTCGAAGTCTTAGTAGGTGTCACTGTAGGTGTTGCAGTTGCAGTCTTAGTAGGCGTTACGTTTCCTACTGTAACAGAACCATCTTTAATAACTGCACTTATAGGACCTAAGTTTTTATCTCCAAATGTTGCTGTACCTGACTTACTGATTGCTGCTACATCACCATTAACTGCAGTTGACTTGATCTTGAATGTCAAGTTTGCGAATATGCCGTCTGCACTGATGTATTCAGTAGCCATTGTGTAGTCAAGGAATAATACTTTCAATTTTCCGTCTGCTTCTTTGTTTATTCCAAAGTTTACATCAGGATTTTTAACTATGCTTCCAGCTGCTCCACTTACATAATCAAGCTTAGTTGCATCATAAGTGATTGTAAAATCAGCTGCACTAACACCGTTAGCAGATACTCCTTCTATTGAAACAGGTACTACTACTTCTGAACCAGCATTACCACTTACATTAGCTATAACTACTTTCATAGCTTTTCCATCTATGATCTCTACTTTACCATCTGTTATAACTGCTGTTATTGGTTTTAATGCACTATCACCAAATGTTGCTGTTCCAGCTATGCCTACTGCTGCTGTTGTACCAGCTGCTGCAGTTGATTTAATCTTGAATGTCAAGTTTGCAAATACTCCATCTTTACTGATATATTCAGTAGCCATTGTATAGTCAAGGAACAATACTTTTATTTTACCATCTGCTTCTTTGTTTATTCCAAAGTTTACATCAGGATTTGTTACTATACTTCCAGCTGCTCCACTTACGTATTCAAGCTTAGTTGCATCATAAGTAACTGTGAAATCAGCTGTACTAACTCCTGTTGTAGGAACTTTAGTCATTGTAACAGGAACTGTTACTGTTTCACCAACTCCACCTTGAACTGCTCCAACTGCTACTGCCATAGCATTAGGATTTGGTGTTGATGTTTTTGTTGGTGTTGCTGTTGCTGTTTTTGTTGGTGTTGCTGTTGCTGTTTTTGTAGGTGTTACTACTGTTGTAGGTGTTACTACAGTACCATTAGGTTCTATACCCCAGATCAAGCCCTCTGCTGAATATGCAGTTACTTTATCCCATGATGTATAAGTTGTTGCACTTGAGTTAAATGAGTAGTCATCTGCTTGATTGTAATTTGTCCAGTCGCTCTTAGCAAATCTACCCTGAACTTCTATTGAAGTATTAGCTGCAAGAGTACCAGCTGCACTACTGAATGCGATTTCAAGATACTGATCTGCGCCAGTAGTTGTTGGGTTCATTTTTACAAATGTTCCAGTTACGTTGGAGCTGCCTACTGGAGACCAGTCACACCAGAATGTCTGTGCTTTATCTCCATCAACTGTAAAGTAATAATGTAATTTTACGTCTGCAAGATTGATTGCATTACTACCTGTGTTTGTAAGTCTGAACTTAGGATAAATACTATTACTTTGAGCCTGTGTACCTGCATTGAAGAACTCAACTTTCAAGTTTGAAGATACAGCAGTCTTACCTGGTGTTGGTACTGTAGCTGTCTTAGTAGGTGTTACTATAGGTGTCTTAGTTGGTGTTGATATTGAACCACCATTTATTGATCCTGCATTTATTGTTGCAGATACGTTACCAAGATTCTTGTCTCCAAATGTTGCACCAGTTATGCCAACAGTTGAACCGCCTGAGCTTAATACTTTAAATGTAACTTTTGTGAATACTCCGCTTGTGCTGATATATCCAGTTGACATTGTATAGTCAAGGAATAATACTTTCAATTTGCCATCTGTTTCTTTGTTTATTCCAAAGTTTACATCAGGATTTGTAACTATGCTTCCAGGTACTCCACTTACATATTCGAGCTTGCTTGAATCATAAGTGATTGTCATGTCTGCTGTGCTTATTCCGTTTGCAGGAATATTTGCAAAGCTTACAGGTACTACTATTTGCTCTCCAACATTACCATTAACTGAATCAACACTAACTGTGAATCCAGTACCAATTACTGGTGTCTTTGTAGGTGTTACACCAGTTGTCTTAGTTGGTGTTACAGCAGTTGTCTTAGTTGGTGTTGGTATTGATCCACCATTTATTGATCCTGCATTTATTGTTGCAGATACGCTACCAAGATTCTTGTCTCCAAATGTTGCACCAGTTATGCCAACAGATGAACCACCTGCATTTAATACTTTAAATGTAACTTTTGCAAATACTCCGTTTGTGCTGATATATCCAGTTGACATTGTATAGTCAAGGAATAATACTTTCAATTTGCCATCTGTTTCTTTGTTTATTCCAAAGTTTACAGTAGGATTTGTAACTATGCTTCCAGCATCTCCACTTACATATTCGAGCTTGCTTGAATCATAAGTGATTGTCATGTCTGCTGTGCTTATTCCGTTTGAAGGAACATTTGCAAAGCTTACAGGTACTACTATTTGCTCTCCAACATTACCATTAACTGAATCAACATTAACTGTGAATCCAGTGCCAGTTGATGTTGTCTTTGTTGGTGTTGGTACTATAGTAGTTGTCTTAGTAGGTGTTACTGCAGTTGTCTTAGTTGGTGTTGATATTGTTCCACCATTTATTGATCCTGCATTTATTGTTGCAGATATGTTACCAAGATTCTTGTCTCCAAATGTTGCACCAGTTATACCAACAGTTGTAGGTGCACTATTTAACACTTTAAATGTAACATTTGCGAATACTCCGTTTGTGCTGATATATCCAGTTGACATTGTATAGTCAAGGAATAATACTTTTAATTTGCCATCTGCTTCTTTGTTTATTCCAAAGTTTACAGTAGGATTTGTAACTATGCTTCCAGCTGCTCCACTTACATATTCGAGCTTGCTTGAGTCATAAGTGATTGTCATGTCTGCTGTGCTTACTCCGTTTGAAGGAACATTTGCAAAGCTTACAGGTACTACTATTTGCTCTCCAACATTACCATTAACTGAATCAACATTAACTGTGAATCCAGTACCAGTTGATGTTGTCTTTGTTGGTGTTGGCGCTGTTGCAGTCTTTGTTGGTGTTGTTGTGCTAGTCATTGTTGTGCCAAGGTAACTTGCCAAAGCAAGTACAAAACTTGAATTATAATCAATAGCTACTTCTGAATATTGGTATTGATTAACATCATCAACATAAGAATCACTGTTGCTAGGTCCTCCAACCAATGCACCTGTTAATGTATATTTAGCATTAGATGACTTGTCTGGATTAGCTGCTCTGTGGTGTGGACTCTTTGGCCATGTAGAACCATAACCAATAACATATGAATAATTTGAAGGATTTGTTCCAAGAGCATAGTCTATCTGAGCTTTATAAGTAGATACTAAAGTTGCATCCTTCGCAACAAGATTGTTGTACATAAATGCAAGAGCTGCTTCACCAGAAGCGTATCTCAATGCTCCCCAGTTGTTCAACCACTTCAAACCGCCTGGAGTTGTGGTAACAGTACTCTTCCAGTAATTAAAAGAATATGCTAAAGCATCTTTATATGTTGCTTTACCTGTCATCTGAGCTAATTTAATGAAAGCAGGAAGATAAACATCATCCCAACACATAGTCCATACATGCTTCAAAGGAGATTCTCCATTAAGCTTATCCATTACAGAATACTTTTCAGCATCAGCTAATAATGTAGAATCTGTGCTACCACCAGCTATATATAACCATATTGATGCCCATGCAAGGTCATCATATATACAATATGATTTATAAAATTCTGATTCATTGTAAGCACCTATCTTAGATTTTGCTAAAGCTAAAAGTGTCTTAGAAGCTGCTAAACATTTGTTTGCATATGTAGCGTCAATATCCTTGTAATTAAGGTACATAATAGCAAGTGCTGCTGAAGCTTCACCAGCTACATCAGTTCCAGCTGTATTTGAATCAACAACTTTAGTTGATCTTGTACCTGTCTGTTTTTCTGGTGCTCCCCAATAGCTGTGGTCTGGTCCACCCTCTCCTACCTGATGATAGAAAATGTTTGCACTTGGATGGCATTTTAATAAATAATCTGAAAAATACTTCAAAGTGGATAAAATTTTAGTTTTATTTCCTGTGCTATCCATAACATTTCCGTATTCATATAATGCCCATCCCAGCATAGATGCTGAGTATGCCTGAGGTAAACCAAATTTCACATGGTCACCTGCGTCATGGTAACCGCCTGTGAGATCTTCTCCACTAGGACCTTTGTCAGAAGTGTGGCACGCGCCTCTCCAACTGAACACATTGTCACTTGCTGCGTCTGGACCGCACTTGTTAGCGTCAAAAAATTGAATTGCGTAATCAAGCGCTTTGTCGTAATCTTGTGTTGCCGCAGATGCTGTTCCAAGGTTAACTACTGTTGAAAACATGGTAACAAGCATAGCGATAGCTACAATCATACTGATAACCTTTTTCATTTAACCATTCCTCCCAAAAATTTTATTTTTATATGATCTATTTAAAGATCTTTAAGGTACCCAAAAAAACAGATACCTAATATACATGTTAGTTATTGTCTCTCATGTAATAAGTAAAAACTTGTACGAAACAAATATGCTACCAGAGAACACTTGGAATAAAAATAGAAATAGATTTGAAGTAGTAAGAAAAATATTTTGGTAGAAAGAATATTGAAAACATTACAACAACACTACGAAATATGTACGATAATAATAAATGCTACAGCGAGATTAATAAATAAACTACAAATTATTTCTCTAGTATAATCCATTCTAAACAATTTAAAATTCTCTGAAAATAAAACAGACCAGATTATTCTTTTTCCTCACAAATTCCTCCTTAAATAAACTTATATGTATTATATATTATAAAATAATAATATTTTAACTTTTGCTGTATTAGGGTATTTAGAGGAAGAAGTTAAAAAGAAATTAAACCTCATCTGGAATAGAATTGGACTTGAATTAGTAAGGTTGTTAGGATTATTGTGACCTCTTTACTCCCTAATACATCTACTTATATATATTTAAATAATTTTTTATTATGAGCTTAACTTTATTATATATTAAAACTTTTAATCTTTCAAGAACTACTTTGCCAAAGAGTAAAATCATTTTTTTAATCTAACTAAGTTCGACTGTTCAACCTTTCCTATTAATTATTCTATAATAGTAATACGAAATAACTCGAAATTTTGGGGGGTTAAAATTTAACAAATTCACAAAAAGCTTATTTTTTTTCTAATAGAGTCTAATAGTGGCTTTGTTCCATTCTCATTACTGTTTACTAATATTTTTAATATTACTCCTCCCCCAAAAACTACGCCTTACAATATTACAATCCGACCTTGTAATATTATAAGGCGGTTATTTTGATTATAACATAACATTTCCTACTTCACAATTCTGTTTGAACACATTATCTTTTTACTTTTGCATAAAATCGATTAAATATTCCATACACCAAAAGTAGAGGGAAATTTAATGCAGCAACACCTGCATTGGAACAGAGAGGTAAAATACCAACCTGCTCTGCACTATCGTTAATCAGATATGTCCATGTTGAAGTTGGAGCTTTTAATCCTTCCTTATCCATATCAATTCCTTCTTTTGATATATTAACAGCTTTTAGAGTACTTGTTATCTCATCTTTCAAATCATTGGTAAAATTATCGAAAGCTTCTATAATAGTTCTATTAAACTCATGTATTGGCTGCTTATTGCCGACATTAACCAGATGAATGCTCTCTTTTAAATAAGATATATAATCCAAATATTCTGCCCAACTCTTATTTATATAATACAATGTAACTTGCTTTTCGGCCTTTACCAACGCTTCTTCACCAACTTGCGGCAAAAGTTTGTTATATAGCTCTTTCAGTCTGGTTTTAAATAATTGAAGTTGGAGCAAGTCAAATAAAGCATCCCTCCTGAGATTATATATAATTCTCCTCTGATCTTCCAATAGCAATGAATACTTTACTAAGTTTTTTCGTATCTCAAAGTTTTGGCCCTCTATAATTCTCTGAGCATGTGCAATTATCTTTACAAGAGCTTGGTTGTTAATTGGTTCTATCTGCGTCTTCGGCATATGCTTTTTGGGAATAAGCTCACTAAGATTATACTTCACCATCAAGCTATCTTCCATACTGATAAAAAATTGTGTTGATCCAGGGTCTCCTTGCCTACCTGCTCTTCCCCTTAATTGAAAATCTATTCTTAAACTCTCATGCCGATTGGTTCCTATAACATACAAACCTCCTAGTTCTACAACTTTCTCCCTTTCCTCCTGATTTTCACCGCCAAGTTTAATATCAGTACCTCTGCCTGCCATATTTGTAGAAACAGTCACAGCTCCAATCGATCCAGCTTTTGAAACTATTTTAGCTTCCATTGCATCATTCTTCGCATTGAGTACTCGGCATTCTATTCCACCATCTCTCAAAGATAAAGCAAGGTATTCTGACTCTTCAACACTCGATGTGCCTATAAGGATTGGACGTCCAGTCTTGTGAACTTTTGATATTTCTTCAATTAAGGCTTTATATTTTGCTTCTAAATGAGTAAATATTATATCAGGAAGATCAATCCTTATATTTTCCCTATTTGTAGGAAGTAAAACTACGTTAAGGTCATAGAATTCTTTAAGCTCATCCGCTGCAGACAAGGCAGTTCCCGTCATTCCACTTATCTTTGGATATAGTCTTATAAAATTCTGAAGCGTGATTGACGCCATAATCTGACCTTTAGACTCAGGCAAAAATCCTTCTTTTACTTCAATTGCTTCCTGCAAACCATAAGGCCATCTTCTATTTTCTGCGATCCGCCCGGTAAATTCATCAATCAGCTCAATTTTACTATTTTTAATAATGTAATCGACATTACATTTCAAAAGCACATGAGCATGAAGCGCATTATTTATCTTGGTTATCAACCCAACATTTCTTTCATCAAAAAGATCTTGCAACCCTAAAGCACTTTCAATATATTCCATACCTTCATCAGTCAGAAATACATTTCTCTTATATTCATCTGTATTATAATGAACAATACGTTTTAACTCATTAATCAGGTCATTTATTTGCTTAAGGCTAATCTCATTCTCTTGAACTCCTCCAGCAATAACCAGTGGAATTCTTGCTTCATCTATAAGAATAGAATCCGCTTCATCTACTATTGCATAGTTGAAAGGTCTTTGAATTATATCATCTTTATTTATGATAAGAAAACTCCTAAGATAATCAAATCCTGCCTCTTTAGCCGTAACATAGGTGACATCGGAATCATATGCCCTTTTTCTTTCATTAATACTCATTCCTTCAACTATATAGCCCACAGATAGCCCAAGGAACCTAAACACAGGTCCCATCCATCCAGCATCTCTCTCTGCAAGGTAGTCATTAAATGTAAGTATATGAACTCCTTGCCCTTTTATTGCATTCAGGTAAGCCGGCAAAACTGCTGCTAGAGTCTTTCCTTCTCCAGTTTGCATTTCAACAAGTTTGCCTTGATTCATTGCTATTCCTGCAATTACTTGAACATCATAATGACGCATTCCTAAGACCCGCGCAGATGCTTCTCTTGCCAAAGCATATGCTTCAGGCATTATACTATCCATACTTTTTCCGTTTGCCAACTTAACTCTAAGTTCGAGTGACTTGCTTCTAAGCTGTTCATCTTCCATTAATTCAAGCTTGTAACCATTTATTTTTTCCAACGCATCATAATACTTTTCTACATTATATTCAATATTATCATTTTTAAGCATATTATACTTTTTCTTTAAATCTAAGAGCTTTTTGAACATAAAAATTCCCTCCTGGTAAATATACGTAAATTTAACACAACCATTTTCTAGTCGCTAAAATAGCAAATCATTTACCCGGAGCAAATCTCATTTGTTTTATTGTATGGAAGAGTATCAGAATTAAAGAATTCAAGAAAAACAGTATATCCAAAGACAATATGATATGATTGGATATTTGATTAGCTGAACTTGCTAAACTATGAGATATTATAAGTATGGTAACTACAAATACTATAAAGGCATCTAATGAAGCTGCCTTTTCAAGCACCCACTTCAAATCGCCAGGCAGATTCTTCCCTATCCTCAGCGCAACATTAGCAAAACAGTAAAGTGAAAGGGCTCCTAACAAGCAGATTGAAACAGACATTATGATCAAAGTGATACACTGCATCATTATAAAGCTCCTTTCATTAGTTTTAAAATATTTTCGGTTTTATTAGCACTTAACTCAATTGTTAAATTTCACCATCAAAATAATTATATCATGCTAAACCATATCATTCAAATTTTTTCGATACAGCCCTAACTATTAATTCTATGATAAAAATATATTTTAGTTATGTTGAAGATAATAATCCCTTTATATGCTCTTTTGCCTTATCAAGGTCGCTTGCAACATAATTAACAAAACTAAAATCCTGCATATATGTATATTCTGATGGGACGGCAATCGTATAACATCCCGCACTTTTCCCCGCACGCGCCCCATTGCTTGAATCCTCAATAACTATACAATCCTCCGGATTAAGGTTCAGCTTCTCTATGACTTTTAGATAAATCTCAGGGTGTGGCTTACCATTTTTAATTTCATCAGATGGCTGTGTAACATCAAAATATTGATTCAAACTTAATTTGTTTAAAGCTAACTCCATGAATTTATTAGGAGAGCCTGTTGCTATTGCCAACTTTAGTTTTCCTCTAAACTCACCGAGAATACTTAAGAGTCCTGGCATCGGCTTAATGTCATTCAACATTTTCTTTTCGACAGAATCATATCGTATTTTTAGTAGTCCTTCAATAGGCATATCCAAGCCTAGATCATCACAATATATTCTATATGAGTCCATAGGCTTTCTGCCCATCATTTTCCACAATGTTTCGTCACTTACTACTTTTCCAAAAGATTGTGCTATTTCTCTGTCCGTTTCATAGTATAAAGTCTCTGTATCAATCATCAGACCGTCCATATCAAAAATAATTGCCTTCATATTAGCCCCTTCTATTTGTATACTTTTTCCAAAGATACTGCGTTCTTTATATAATTAACATTTTATCAACCATATCGATTTTTTCAACTACTTCTTCCTTCCCATCTTCAAGTATTCTTATTATATACTTACCATTTGAATAAACAATATTACCTTCACTATCAACATCATAGCCCATTACACCCTTTTTAATGCAACTTAAACTACCACTTCTGTCCATTTTCAAAAGCTCCCATTCCTTTGGTGCAATACCTGGGTATTTTTCTCCTCTTGCGCTATTTTCTTTCATTATCTTTTCTGCATTAATAATATTACCATTTATAATAATTTGTTGCTGATCCAGCTCTTTTGATTTTGCAGGATTTGAGCCTCCTGTTACAAGTGGCTCTCCCGTATGTTTTATGGTAAAGAATTCAATCCACTTAAATATTGCCTTTAATATCTTGAAAGGTATAAAAATAATATCCTTTATCGAAATAGACTTACTAAATGGAGATTGATACGGGCGCTTAATAAAATATACATTATCCTTACCATCAACTTTTGGTTGAAAACAATCATGCCCGTCAAATGAAATTAACTCACATAATTCTCCGGTTTGAGTATTCAGCCGGTTTATAACCTTCGAACTAAAACCTATTACCATCCCCTGCCCATTTCTTCCAACCCCTGTCGAATCAAAGTAAATGATTTCAGGATTAGCTTTTCCCCATACTGGGTTATTATCAATAGAATCACCTTCTGTAATTACGCTGTATCTCGATGTTTTTATATCCAGTATTGCAATATTCCGCTCTGTTGGAGATTGTTGTACAGCAACTGCTACTTCACCTGTAGTACGGTTGTAATCAAGATTGTAAAACCCGGCTTTTGCATCATGAATAACATGGTGCTCCATTTCTTTGTCATCATTAAGGTATTTAATAAATATACCCGAATTATTTTCTACTTCCACCGAGTAAATAATCTTATCGTCACTTTCAAGTGTTCCAATACCATTTACTATTGCCTGCTCAACTGCATTTACATTTACAGGAGAATGTCCTGCTCCTAAAAACATTGCATTAATTCCCTGGGTTTTCCATTCGTATTTTTTGCTAATTTCATCAATATTTTTTTTATAGTTTTTTAGATACTGACTATTTAAGTATGAAAGCTTTGAATCATTATAATATAGAATCTGGTTTTTCGATGCAATAACAATTCTTTCACTCACTTAATAAACCCCCATATTTAAAATTTTTATTTACCTTTTAAGTATTTAGCCATTACCTTTTGTGCTATAGGTGCTGCAGCTGATCCTCCTGATGAACCGCTATATTCAAGTATAACAGCAACTACTATCTGTGGATTTTCAGCTGGAGCAAAGCCAACAAACCAGGCATGTTCCTTATTCTTTTTTTGAGCAGTCAGTTCGTTTTCTGCTGTTCCGGTCTTTCCAGCTACATTAATGCCTTTTATCGCTGCTTTTTTACCGGTTCCGCTAACTACCACTTCCCGCATCATCATACTTACTCTGCTCGCAACATCAGACTCCATTATCCGTTTAAACTCATCCGGTTTTGTACCCTTTATTTCCTTTCCTGTAGGAGATACAATACTTCTTACCAGAAATGGTTTCATAATCATGCCATTATTAGCTATACCTGATGCTATCATTGCCATATGGAGCGGTGAAACCAATATTTTACCCTGCCCAATTGCTGCAGCAGCCATATCATTTTGCTCCATTTTTTGATATGGAAATAAGCTTTTACTTACGGGAATATCAAAAGGTATATCGCTTCCAAACCCAACCCGCTTCGCCATATCTGCTAGTTTATCCTGTCCAAGTTTTACACCAAGTTGTGCAAACATTACATTACTAGATACAGCAAGAGCTTTTTTAAGGTCTATTTCTCCATATGCCTTCCCTTTAGAATTACTAATCTCCTTTCCATCTATAGTTATAACACCTTTATCATTGAATTTTAGTCCATCCAGACCGTTTTCAATAGCCACTGCTGATGTAACTATTTTATATGTTGATCCAGGTGTGTATAAACCTTGGGTTGCACGCGGAAGAAAAGGAGCTTGTTGAGATTCAACCAATGCTTTCCAATTTTCAGTCAAACTTTCCGCGTTTGTATCAAAATCAGGTTTGCTTACTAAAGCAAGTATCTCCCCTGTTTTAGGATTCATAGCAATAACAGCACCATTTCTCTCTTCCAAAAGCTCTCGGCCTAACTGTTGCAGTTCATGATCTATTGTAAGACAAAGATTGTTACCTTCTTTTTTTTCTGTATCAGTGCTTTTAAACAACTTAAATACTTTAGTGTACTCGTCAAGTCCCAACAGATAGTTGTTATAGGCTGCTTCAAGTAAGGATCTTCCATATACTTTCGAATTATAACCTATCACATGACTGTATAGGGATCCATATGGGTATATGCGCTTCTGTTCATTGTCTTTTTCTTCGCTATACGCTAAAACTTTCCCATCACGATCAAGAATTCTTCCGCGTACAGTATTATCATCGGCTTGATACTGTCTTCTGTTATAAGAATTTTGTGCCAACTCCTTACTTTTAAAAACCTGTATGTATGTAAGGTATCCAATCAAAACAAGAAAAAGGGAGCAAATAACTATAAGAACCCTTATTATTTTTTTATTCTCCTTCATATGTTTCACCATCCATGTCAGCATAACTCTCTTTTGATATAGCCTGTAAAATCCCTAGTATAATAAAACTGCTCACAAGGGAACTGCCCCCATAACTAATATATGGAAGAGTAATTCCTGTCAAGGGTATTAACTTTATTACCCCTCCTATAATTATAAAGGTTTGCAGTCCTAGCATTGTTGTTATTCCAAGTCCTAAAACCTTATTAAATCTCTTTTTCACTTTTATAACGATTTTCATACCTCTATACGTAAGCAGCATATACAAAAGTATAACTGCTACCCCTGTTAATACCCCCATTTCTTCACAAATAGCAGAAAAAATAAAGTCGGTATTGACTACAGGGACCATATCAGGTCTTCCCATACCAAGACCGGTTCCAAAATATCCACCTGAGCTTATTGCAAACAGCGACTGAGTAATTTGATACCCCTTTCCTGCAATGTCAGCCCATGGATTTAACCATGTGTCAATTCTTACTTTTATATGATACACAAAAAAGTAACCGAAAAGAGCAACAGGTATTGTGAGAATAATATTATAAATGAAGAAAAGAATATCCTTTCCAAACACATAAAGAACGATCAAATATATAAATGCTAGCAGAACTAAAGAGCCCCATTCTCTCTGAAGCATCAAGAAACCGATATTAAGGAATGTAAAAAGAACCAGAATCAACCTATTTAATCTTACTTTGTTTGCCTCACTGTAATTTGAACCCTCAAAAAACAACTGGTCAGGCTTCTTAAAATAGCAGGCAAGGAAGAGAATATAAAGAACCTTTGAGATTTCCAACGGTTGAAAACTTTGTCCTCCTATTACTATCCAATTAGTAGCACCATTTACATTTCTACCCAATACTAGAGTTATTAAATACAACAAAACAGCCGCCACCATATAGTATTTAGCCATCTGTTCCCATTTTTTAAACCATCGAAAGAATTGGCATGAAAAAATAAACATACCGATTCCAATTATCATCCAAATTGTTTGTCTAATTCCCAAACTACTATCAAGTCTATATATCATCATTATTCCTAGACTTATAAGCATAGATACAATGAGAAACAAATACTCATCCCCAAGTCTCTTTTTCAGTATTATGAAATAAGCAGTGCATAGCAATAGAATTACGCCAAAACCAACTGCCAGTACATCATATTTATAAGTCTTCATATTATAAAACATAAATATATATGCAAGTAAGTTCAATAGAATAATATAGTTTATAGGCTTACGGTATGTAAATATTCCAAACAAAAAATCACCTCGTTTTAGGAAATTTGCTTCGCAGATTCCTTGAATAGGCCATATAGCAAATCGGAATTTAATTTTATTTATTCATCAATACATCTACAAATAAGAATTCTACTTGTCCCAACCTGATTTTATCACCATTGTTTAATCTCCAATCATATCCCTCTCTCAGGATGTTCTCATTGACAAATGTTTTATTTTTACTTCCAAGATCCTTAATGTAATAAATTCCATCCCTGATCGTTATTTGTGCGTGCAAACCTGACATATAAGGGTCTTTAATTACAATATCGTTTTTATCCTGCCTGCCAATTGTAGAGTTTTGCCCAAGCATATAAGTCTCATTAACCTTAAAATTAAGCATTTCTCTTTGATTTATTAACTTAAGATATGGAGAATTGACATTACCATTAGCTCTAATAGAGTTCATAGATTTTATATCCATGTAAATAAGTCGTATTATACTAAAAATAAAACAATATATAACCAACACAAATACAAAGTTCATTAAAAGCGTTATTATCCCCATCATTTCCCACTTCCCCTCATAGCTAGTGCTTTTTCCAATTTTAAGTCTTTAGCGATGTTGAAAATATTTTATCTGTTCTAAGCACTGCATGCCCTATAAAAAATTACGGCTACTTGGTAATCTTGCAGTAAATCCCAAATATCTCTTTAAATTATATTCCTAGAACCTGAAAATAACAAATAGTTATTTTTTTATAATTGCACCGAATACGTTATAGTGTGATATAATTATTTTTAAATAGTTTCTATATAAAATTTTTTGGAGAATTTTGTAGAAAAAAATCGAATTATACAGTATAATTAGGATGTGAAACTCTATCACATGTAACAAGGGTGGTAAAATGAATGCTATAACTCAGTTAGGGAATTTATTAGAAAATTAATAAAAAAGATTCACACGCAATACTTTGATAACAACATTAAAATATTGGAATACTTAGTGTGCTTTATGCTTATGCTATTTCTGTCGCAATCGCTTAATCTTGAAATAGTACCAGACAATGCTAGGGCTTTTATTACACAAGTCCAAATCCTTATAATTTTTTACCTTGTTTTTCGCTTCAATTTCTTTGGGCTAGCCTCTTCTATTGTCCTTAGCTATAATGATTTAGCATCAGTAATAATAAAATATTACCAAGAGGATGACCTAACTTATTTAATCCCCTTTACATTAAGGTTACTCACAATAATAGTTGGAACTATTGTTGCTTTCCTAGCTTATAAGCAAGACCTGCAAAAGATAAAGCTGCAAAAGCTTGCAATCACTGATGAACTAACTGACGTCTATAATCAAAGGCAATTTAGGATTTTGCTTGATAGAGAAATAGTAAATTCGGATAATAATAATAGTTCTCTTGGTTTAATAATGTTAGATATTGACGATTTTAATATGTATAACGATCTTTACGGCCATGAATGTGGCGATAAAATACTAAAAGGAACATCTGCTATTCTAAAGTCAATAGTTAAGCAGAACGGTTATGTGTGTAGATATGGCGGTGATGAGTTTGCAATTATTTTTCCAAACACAGACATTGAAACTCTAGAGATGTTTGCGCACAATATAATTCATAAATTCAAAATGGTAAGAAGTGATTATTTTTCAGATAAGCTTTCCGAAAAAGTTACCCTGTCAATAGGACTTTCTGAATATCCAAACAGGTCCTTTACAAAAAGTGAGCTTATTTCTCATTCAGATATGGCTTTATATCATGCAAAAAATCTTGGGAAAGGCAGAGTACACTTATATCAGGATATAATTCTACAGATCCGCAAAAATACAAGCTCTGATAATCAGCAACTGATAGGAGCATTCAAAGGATTACTCAGCACAATCTCTGCAAAAGACAAGTATACTCACGCACACAGTGAACGTGTATCCTCTTATGCAGTATTGATAGGTAAAGCAATGAATTTAAGCCTCAATGAGATAAGTGTTCTTGAATATGCAGGACTTTTACACGATATTGGTAAAATTGAGATACCAAAAACCTTATTAAACAAGCACGGAAATTTAACCGTTGATGAACAGGTTATCATTCGCCAGCATCCTATATACAGCGAGAATATCCTTGAGCCTTTAGAAGATATAGACAATCTTATAGATTATGTCAGACATCACCACGAAAGATTTGATGGTCTTGGATACCCTGATGGACTAACAGGTACAGAAATAAGCCTTGGCGCCAGAATATTATGTGTAGCTGATTCCTTTGACGCGATGATATCAGAACGTCCTTATAGTAGAAGTAAAACTACCGAAGAAGCACTAAGTGAGTTGAGAAAGTATTCAGGAACTCAGTTTGACCCTGAGATTGTTGACATCTTTTACTCAGCAATGAGTCCAGCACATTAAATTCTTCATTTTCAGCAAAAAGTCTTATTCACTTGATAAACTTTACTTTTTGATATTTTTACCTCAGTTCTTCTTCTATTTGTTTTAAATATTGGTCTACTTCTTCTTTGTATTCAGGGTTAAGTTTAACTGCTTCATTCAGTTCCTGCCGGGCTAGTTCATATTGCTTGGTATCAAGGTATAACAACCCCCTTAAATAGTATCCTTTAGGAGCATCAACCTTCTTCACACTTTCAGCCGTTTCTAGTGCTTCATCATATTTTCCCTGAGAAGCTTCTGCCGCAGCTATATTATAAAGCGTACTCAATTTTATATCATTACGCTCGGGCCTCATATTTATGATTTCTTCTCCTAACTTTTCGGCCTCTTTCCACTTTCCACTGTCTGCCATTTCCACTAACTCTTTATATTTACCCCGTTCTATATAGTAATCCCTATTCCTGCTGTTATTAAAGCCATAGTATAGCCCCAAAATTACAACAATAATCGTTGCAGCTATAAAGACAGACCTGCCCAGTAATTTATTTGAAACACCTTTTAACTTTACTATTCCAGACGTCAGAAAACCACCAATTAGGCCACCTACATGGGCAAAATTATCTATGCCGGGACTAGCAAAGCCATATGCAAGGTTAATAACTATCATTATCAATATATTGTTTCCAAAGTATCTCCTAAATGCAGCAGGGTTTTCAACCCATAGGTACAAAAGTGCTCCAAAAAATCCAAATATGGAACCTGAAGCACCAACTCCAGAGTATGTTGAAAACATAAAACTGGCAACATTACCAATCACACCTGCTGCCAAATATATAAAAGTAAACTTTTTATGGCCATACATTCCTTCTACTATTCTTCCAAAAACAAACAATGACAAAGAATTTGCAAATAAATGCTCTAGGTCAGCATGCAGAAATATTGGTGTTATAAATCGCCAATACTCACCTGACATAATGCTGAAGTTTTCTTTGGCCCCAAAAGGAATAAATAAATTACTAACATCAATATTTTTAATACGAGCATAAATATTCATTACCAGCCATATTGCAATGTTGATTATCATCAAGCAATAAGTCACATATGGAACTTTTGCTAAGAAATTGGGAGGTCCTTCACTCTCTCCCAATCTTTCAGTGTTTATCCTAATATCATTATCATTCATTACGTCTGCATTTACAACATCTAATCCTAACATTAAATTCAGAATATTCTCCAAACCTTCCGTTTGTATAGGGAGGTCATAAAGCTTGTTTACTTTTCTATTTTCCAAATCAACGCTTATGCATGGCAGATATTTTTTCAGATATACGTCTTCCATCTGCCCTTGCTTAATTAATTGCATTTTTCCTTCGTCAGGCTCTGAATTGAATATAAAAACCTGAAAAGCAAAAACTGAAGGGCTGCCCATCTTTGCCAAATTGCTGCGGTTTGCCTCAAGCTTTTTCATTATTTGTTCTCCACTTAAGCAGTCAGCATCTAGCAACTCGACAAGGATGAATTTACCTTCCAATATTTTCTGTACAATTCTCATCCCCTCATATTGTATACGTTGCCCATTATTATCAATAACAGGCGCGTAGTTTTGTTTTTCTATAAGTGCAGTGTATACCTTATCCATGTAATTAGCCTTCATTTTAGCAGCACCTCGATTTGAGTTTCATTTATTCTATCTATTATATCAGAATTATCTTTTTTGTACTAATCTATAATGCTGACTTATCTTTTGCCTTTAAGCTTGGGTGACTGTTGTCATCCTAAGAGTGCGTTTTTTCAAGTCTTCTTTCCTGTGCTTATTTGATCTATATTAGAAATTATTTTCTGCTTACATATTGAACTTTGTTGTGGATAAACCAATAGATTCTGAAGACTTATCCCCAATAGTTTTAGTACATCATTGTTGTTCTGCTGTTGACAGTTGTGGATTTCTGTTTTTATCATTTATATTTACTGCCTACAAGATTTTAAACAATACACTTAAAATCTTGTTTCTTTGTTTTCCATTCCAATATTCTCTTTCTGTAGCGATTGTAAAATTAGCGACTAACAACTTTTAACTATCAATTCTAATATCAGGATATATAAAACAAGACCTTATGGCGTAAACCATAAGGTCTTGATATAAATCTGGCAGCGACTTACTTTCCCGGGACGTCTCCATCCAAGTATCATCAGCACTGAGAAGCTTAACTACCGTGTTCGGAATGGGAACGGGTGTGACCTTCTCGTTATAACCACCAGAAAATTGTAAACTTTTTAAGGTTATGCACCTTCAAAAATATATAATGTTGGAATCAAGATGAAAAGCGGATTTCTTCATTAAGACTTCTTAAAAGACCTTTTCTACCTGTAAAATATTTGGTCAAGCCCTCGACCTATTAGTACCAGTCAGCTAAATACATTACTGCACTTACACCTCTGGCCTATCAACCATGTAGTCTACATGGGGTCTTACCCTTACGGTGGGATATCTCATCTTAGGGTGGGTTTCACGCTTAGATGCCTTCAGCGTTTATCCCTTCCGAACTTGGCTACCCAGCTATGCACTTGGTAGTACAACTGGTGCACCAGAGGTTCGTCCATCCCGGTCCTCTCGTACTAAGGACAGATCCCTTCAAATATCCTGCGCCCGCGACAGATAGGAACCGAACTGTCTCACGACGTTCTGAACCCAGCTCGCGTACCGCTTTAA
>NZ_JH556656.1:0-2942 GCF_000179595.2 Acetivibrio cellulolyticus CD2
AAATTATATTGTATTACAATAAAGAAGATTTATATGAAAAAGTTGACTATTATCTTGCAAATCCAGAAAAGAGGCAGGAAATTATAGATAATGGGAAGAAAAAAATATTTCAAAATCTAACTTATGAGGCTTTATTAAGTAGGGTAATTAGCGAAGTTGCCGACAAGATTGAGAAGCAGATGTAGCGTGTTTAAGCATAGTATAGGTTAAGCACAGAGCTATATCAATTATTTTGATAGTAAATTATTTTAAGCTTCCATTAAAAAGGGGCTTTTTTTTTATCTAAAATAATATCTCATTTTCGACAGTTGAAAAGAAATAAAGAGGCAATAAACCGCTTAGTTGTGCGGTTTCAGCCTCTTTTTAATGTTCGTATAATGTTGTATGTAAATAGCTATGTTAAAATATTTTTGATCTTTTTATTGAGTTCTTTAGGTTGGTAATATTTTTTAACTAAACCAAGCTCAAACACAGCATTTAATGCTGTACATACCTGGGAACCATTGTATATTGATTGATAGTACATGTCTTGTACGTTTATTACCTCCATATTCTTTAGCGTTTCAATTATGTTTTCTGTGGTGAAATGTGTCCCATAATCATCGAGTTTAACCTCAAGAAGTCGATATATAAGGAGTGCAGTATAACATACCATAAAGTGAGCGATTATTCGCTCTCTGTTGCGGTGGTGAACTGGACGAGCTGAGAAGTTTGTTTTCATTACTCTGAAACAATCCTCGATCTTGTACCTTTTGGAACTTATTTCGATGATTGTTTTAACATCCTCATCTAAATTTGTGGCTATGGCATAATAACCATCATATTTTTCTTCTTCATCAATTACACTTTGATCAATGTAGTAAGAGTCTATCACTTTATCCCCAGATTTTGATATTGAATTTCTTTTTATAAAACGCGTAACATCGTGGGGACCTTTTTTTATGCATTCAGGATCGTTGCTTTTTAGAATCTTTTTTGCCCTTTCAATCTGTTTGTTTCTAATGTATCTTTGATATTCCATCATTTTTCTTGAAAAAGTTATGATAAGATTCTGTTTTACAATGCCTTTGGATTTAACTTTTTTTGTCTTACCATTTTTCAAGACTTTTTCTTCATACAATCCAAGATCTACAGCCTTGTCAGCCTTAACAATCTTATAAACACTGTCATTGTAAAGATCAAGATTTCCTTTATCGTTTTTATCGAAAAGCTTCATTTCCTCAATTGTGACAGGTCTATCATTTGACAGAAGTTTGTAGCTGCAATCATTAAAAACAGCCTTTTTGAGCGTGTCTGACAACTTTTTAATGGACTGGGTCACTATGAAGGATCTTCCTCCCATGGAATTGAATTTGCGAATGTTTAGTGAGCCCAGACCTGCGTCAGCACAGTAAATAAATTTTTTACCATCCAACATCT
Organism: Acetivibrio cellulolyticus CD2; assembly: GCF_000179595.2. NCBI lineage: Bacteria > Bacillati > Bacillota > Clostridia > Acetivibrionales > Acetivibrionaceae > Acetivibrio > Acetivibrio cellulolyticus. The sequence continues at coordinate 1,420 of NZ_JH556656.1, forward strand.
GAGTCATTTTCTTTTCAAGAGGGACAGCACATGTTTGTTCATTGTCCGAACCAGAATTAATACACATTGAAATCGGGATGCCACGTGAATCCATGAACAATCCCATTTCTACTATAGGATTAGGTTTGTGCTCCTTTGACGGACCGTATTTCCGTAAGCCTTTGAGAATCTCACCTGTCACCTCGTCAACATAGTCTTCATCATCACATTCAATTTCAAAATAGTAATTAGAACAGTCAAAGTAACATACGGAAGTGTCACGAGGAACAATATTATTGCTATGCTTAAATAAGTGGGAGATATATTCATCATAATGCTGCGCAAGGATATCCATTGTACGTAGCATATGTACATATTCAAATGTGGGTTGTTCATAGTATCTGCAAAGATGGTCATATGTACCAAGCTTTGAATCTGGTTCGAGAATTCTTGCATAGGTCAAAAATCGGTTAACCTGGTCTGGATCAAATGTAATCTTTGAATCGGAAATAACCTTTTTAAAAAATGTGTTTATTTTAAGATCATGGTATATCTTCTGCAGAATAAAATACCCCATATTTACCCGATTACTTGAAGATACAAGGTCATTGCTTGATTTAATCTTTTCATCAAAATCTATAACCACCTCCATTGAGACCTTGTTATTCTTCAGTTCATCATTATACTTCTGAATCTGTTTTTTTGCATAGGACAAAGGATCACTTGTAATCTTCAAGAGATCAGAATGTTTCCCAATTTTTGCAACATTTTTTGTAGTTGTTTTTTTCCCATTTCGAAATCCTTGTTGGGCGTAGTAAATGGGATCTTTTGCATGTTTGTCATAATATAGTTTCATATACTTATTATATCAAAACATACAACAAAATACAACATAATTACAACATATACAACAAATTTTATTTAGAATTTGACACAAAAAAAGCCGATATTTAGCGGCTTTTGAATTAATTATTTATTTAGCAACTGTCGAAAACCCGAAAAGAGGCAGGAAATTATAGATAATGGGAAGAAAAAAATATTTCAAAATCTAACTTATGAGGCTTTATTAAGTAGGGTAATTAGCGAAGTTGCCGACAAGATTGAGAAGCAGATGTAGCGTGTTTAAGCATAGTATAGGTTAAGCACAGAACTATATCAATTATTGTGATAGTAAATTATTTTAAGCTTCCATTAAAAAGGGGCTTTTTTTTTATCTAAAATAATATTATAGTAGTAATATAAAATAAACTGTTCGATTTGTTTTCTGATACAAATTTTATTAGCTTTCTTGTATTAAAAGTTTTCAGCACTAAGAAAAATTTAATAGGTGATTTGTTTACTATAAAAAAACTGGGGTGATTGCATAATGAAGGCGATTGTGACAGGTGGTTGTGGTTTTATAGGATCACATATAGTGGACAGGCTTCTTTTGGAAGGGCATAATGTGACAGTTATAGATAACTTTATAACTGGTAGACCTGAAAACCTTGAACACCAAAAAGGAAATCCTGATTTGAAGATAGTTGAAGCGGATATAACTGATG
>NZ_JH556656.1:3042-3775 GCF_000179595.2 Acetivibrio cellulolyticus CD2
TCATGGTATATCTTCTGCAGAATAAAATACCCCATATTTACCCGATTACTTGAAGATACAAGGTCATTGCTTGATTTAATCTTTTCATCAAAATCTATAACCACCTCCATTGAGACCTTGTTATTCTTCAGTTCATCATTATACTTCTGAATCTGTTTTTTGCATAGGACAAAGGATCACTTGTAATCTTCAAGAGATCAGAATGTTTCCCAATTTTTGCAACATTTTTTGTAGTTGTTTTTTCCCATTTCGAAATCCTTGTTGGGCGTAGTAAATGGGATCTTTTGCATGTTTGTCATAATATAGTTTCATATACTTATCATATCAAAACATACAACAAAATACAACATAATTACAACATATACAACAAATTTTATTTAGAATTTGACACAAAAAAAGCCGATATTTAGCGGCTTTTGAATTAATTATTTATTTAGCAACTGTCGAAAACCCGATCTCCTTCATTCAATTAGTATTAAGAATTAGCATAACTATTCCAACTTACTATTTTAAAGCATTAGCTTATAGATTGTCAATTGCATGTTTCGCAATATAATTAATTATTAAAAATTATTGATAAAATGAAGACTATGTGTTATACTACTAAACGAAAATACGCACGTAATATGATGTATGAGATGTTGCCATTGATGGTTTCTCATATTAGATGAGTATTGCGGAGGTATAAAACATTCGGAGGTGTATTAATAATGTCAGTAATTTCAATGAAGCA
>NZ_JH556656.1:3875-26110 GCF_000179595.2 Acetivibrio cellulolyticus CD2
GTCTGCTTCCATATTGTCTCGGATTTTCTTTGTGCCATTTTAAAATGCCTCCTGACTTCATGAGTTTTATATCAGAAAGCATAACAGAAGTAGTTGTTAATTACACTACGGTATGTTTTGAAGCACTTACTTAAGATGCTTTTCATTTATAGGTATTATATGATTAAGTAATTCCTGCCTTAAAATACCGATGGTTCTTTCACATGTACCATTTTGCCAAGGACATTTGAAACCTGTTTTCTTTGATTTGATATTTGTATTAGCTAGGAAGTTTTGTAATTCACGACTGGTAAATATACTGTCGTTGTCATGAATCAGGTATTTTTGGTGTTGATCCAAAAGGGGTTGTTTCTCTGATCTGTTGAGCAACCCATGCAGAAGAAGGATTTGTTGTAACTGCAAAGTGTTCAATTTTCCTGCGGTCATAACTAATTAGGATGAAGACGTACAGTACTTTAAAATAGAGAGTGGGAACTGTAAAAAAGTCCATAGCCCATATTTCTTTACGGTGATTTTTTAGAAAAGTCGTCCAAGACTGTTTCTGTTTTTCACTTGGGGACTTTCGAATTTTGGGAATGTACTTTGAAATTGTATTTGGTGAGGGGGCATCTATTACAGCGAGGTCAATTAAACGCTCATATATCTTTTCAGGAGACAGCAAAGGATTTTCTTTGTGAATGCGTTTTTATAAGAGCAATTGTTTGCCGGGATATTTTAGGTCTGCCGGGCTTTTTAGATTTTAGAATCCAATAAAATTTAAAGGCTTTTTTATGCCAACTGATTACCGTTTCAGGCTTAACTAGAAATATTGAAGATTTCCAGCCCGGAACAAACTTGGACAGCAAAATCCATAATTGACGGAATGCAGGTGTTAAGTGAGGTTTGGGAATTTTGTGGTCAAGTATTTGACGTTGAACTATTGACAACTGGCTTCGAAGGGCTACAATTTCAAGGTCTTTGTTTATGTCAGACAAAAGCTTTGATCTAAACATCCACAAAAAGAATTGAAACCAATCCCGAAAAAAGAGAATAATAGCTTTAAAACTAATCATACTACAAAATCACACTTCCATTTCATTACTACATAATCCAATTGTAATAATTTCTAAATGGAAAATCAATAATACTTTCAAAATGGGAAATTTCTCTCAGCATCAGTAGGACAACATTGTACTTCTCGATGATGAAGAATAAAACAAAATATCAAAACCCACCTACAAGATTCGTTGAAACCTATTAATGCTAATGCAAATACCAGAATTAGTCAAGGTGTTATTTTTGTATTATTCTGTAGTATAAATTGCAAATTCAGAAGTTTTGTAACAGGAAAATTGTTGTTTTTTGTTTACACGTGTCTTTAAAAAGTGATATAATGCATAACATTATGGAAATAAATCTCAATAAATTGCCTTTTGTGTTTTAATTATAGTAAAATCATTTGTAGTCTTAAACTTCATATAATTAATAGATAAAAGGTAAGTACCTGATTAGGATTTTTCCAGGTACTTTTATCATTTGTAAATACTTATTTCCAATCAAAGTGAATATGCTTTGATATTTTTTATGGGGAAGTGTGTTAATATCAGAAATTTAAGAAGTGGTTTCAGTTTTAATTATTATTCTTTTAGTTTAGTTGCTAAAAAATATTCGATTTACATTATACAAGGGGGAGAAAAGTAAATGTTAAAAAAGACAAGAGTGATTTCTTTAATCATTTCAGCTGTATTTGCTGCCCAAATTTTGACTTCAACTGTGTTTGAGACAATGGGAGTAGGAAAGGTTGAGGCTGCAGAGAATGGAAATATTACTGAAAATTCCACTAATATTAGCTCACAAAGCAAATTGTTATTAAATTCTGGAATATCAGCCCAAACGACAGAACCAACGGCAGTGCCAACGACAGTACCAACAACAGCACCAACGACAGTACCAACAACAGCACCAACGACAGTACCAACAACAGCACCAACGATAGTACCAACAACGGCACCAACGACAGCACCAACGACAGTACCAACAACAGCACCAACGACAGTACCAACAACAGCACCAACGACAGTACCAACAACAGCACCAACGATAGTACCAACAACAGCACCAACGGCAGTACCAACAGTAACACCAACAACAGTATCAACAGCAACTGCAACACCAACACCAATTGTATCACCAACAGCAACTAATACAGCATTAATTCCAAGAGGCTATTTGGATTATCCAAAAAGTAACCAGACAGTTAGTGGTGATTTTAATGTCAGAGGATGGTTTTTAGATGGAGTTGGAGTATCGAAGATAGAAGTGATTATAGACGGTTCAGTATTAGGTCAGGCTACATATGGTGGTGGGAGACCAGATGTGTATAATGTGTATCCGCAATATAGTAATAGTAATTCCGGGTATAATTATAGTCTTAATACCAATTTATTAGTAAATGGGAGTCATACTATAGTAATACTTGAAACAGGTAATACTGGTGTGAAAACTTCTTTATCAACTAGAACATTTATTGTTTCTAATGAAATGCCAACATCAACATCGACGTTAACGTCAACTGCAACATCAACAGCAACACCTACAACAGTACCAACAGCATCGCCAACAGCATCACCAACGGCATTACCGACACCAATAACAGCACCAACAGTTACCTATACAGCGACAAGTTCCTCTGTTACTTTGAATTGGGAATCTATTACCGGGGCAACAGGGTATTCTATTGAGGTAGATGGTGTAAAAGCAGATGTAGGAAATGCAACAACATATGTACATAGTAATTTAACTCCAAACACACAACATAATTATAAAGTAGCAGCTACAAATAATAGTATAACTTGTACATGGTCGGAAATGATCACAGTTACTACACTTCCAGATACACAGGCACCCACAAGTCCAAGCAATTTAGTGTTATCAAGTATTGCTGCAACCGCTGTAACGATTGAATGGGATTATTCATCTGATGATGTGGCTGTTACAGGATATGATATATATCGCGATGGAATAAAAGTTGGAACAGTATCAGGTTCTACAGCAAATAGTTTTACTGATTCAGGTCTTACTGGATCTAAGTCCTATACATATGCTGTAAGAGCATTCGATGAAACTGGGAATGTTTCTGCAGAAAGTATAATAGTAGTGCGTACAGGTGATACATATATTAGCAGTGATACTGTTTTAACAGGAAATCTAACACTTGGTAATTTGTGCCTCGCAGGAGGTACATTAAATTTAAATGGATATAAGCTAATAGTAACAGGAAACCTTTCGCAGACAGGCGGAACAATGAATATAAATGGAGGAAGGTTGGAGGTAGAGGGCAACTATATAATTGATAGAGAATATGAATGTCATGCGTACCTAAAGATGACAAACGAAAGTGATTATATAAAAGTAAATGGAAACTTTAAAATAAAAGCATATAACGACCATGCAGACTATTTAACAGCAGGAGTACTAGAGGTAAAGGGGAATTTTACACAAGATAGATATGGCTATCTTGGTAATTTCAAAGCAAGTGGAACACATAAGGTAATATTAAGTGGAGATACATTACAGGAAGTTTACTTAGGAGATTATGCGTATAATGATATAAATAGATCTACATTCAATATACTTGAACTAAAAAATGCTGATGGCAAAGAGGTAAAGTTTACAAGTATACTTTCGGTAAAAGATTTAAGAACGAATGGGTGTAAAGTAACTTCACTAAAAATAGCATATTGTGAATGGGCGTTAACATGTGATGAAGTAATAAATGGAGATTTGATATTATCAGGAAATACAATAGATTTAAATGCATACAAGCTAACAGTAAAAGGCAATCTTTCACAAACAGGCGGAACAATGAATATAAACGGTGGAAGGTTGGAGGTAGAGGGCAACTATATAATTGATAGAGAATATGAATGTCATGCGTACCTAAAGATGACAAACGAAAGTGATTATATAAAAGTAAATGGAAACTTTAAAATAAAAGCATATAACGACCATGCAGACTATTTAACAGCAGGAGTACTAGAGGTAAAGGGGAATTTTACACAAGATAGATATGGCTATCTTGGTAATTTCAAAGCAAGTGGAACACATAAGGTAATATTAAGTGGAGATACATTACAGGAAGTTTACTTAGGAGATTATGCGTATAATGATATAAATAGGTCCACCTTCAATATACTTGAACTAAAAAATGCGGAGGACAAAGAGGTAAAGTTTACAAGTATACTTTCGGTAAAAGATTTAAGAACGAATGGGTGTAAAGTAACTTCACTAAGAATAGCATATTGTGAATGGGCGTTAACATGTGATGAAGTAATAAATGGAGATTTGATATTATCAGGAAATACAATAGATTTAAATGCATATAAGCTAACAGTAAAAGGCAATCTTTCACAAACAGGCGGAACAATGAATATAAATGGAGGAAGGTTGGAGGTAGAGGGCAACTATATAATTGATAAAGCATATGAATGCTATGCGTACCTAAAGATGACAAACGAAAGTGATTATATAAAAGTAAATGGAAACTTTAAAATAAAAGCATATAACGACCATGCAGACTATTTAACAGCAGGAGTACTAGAGGTAAAGGGGAATTTTACACAAGATAGATATGGGTATACAGGTAACTTCAAAGCAAGTGGAACGCATAAGGTGATATTAAGTGGAGATATATTACAGGAAGTTTACTTGGGCGATTATGCGTATGATGAAACAAATAGGTCCACCTTCAATATACTTGAACTAAAAAATGCGGAGGACAAAGAGGTAAAGTTTACAAGTATACTTTCGGTAAAAGATTTAAGAACGAATGGGTGTAAAGTAACTTCACTAAAAATAGCATATTGTGAATGGGTGTTAACATGTGATGAAGTAATAAATGGAGATTTGATATTATCAGGAAATACAATAGATTTAAATGGATATAAGCTAACAGTAAAAGGAAACCTATCTCAAACAGGTGGAACAATGAATATAAATGGAGGAAGGTTGGAGGTAGAGGGCAACTATATAATTGATAGAGAATATGAATGCTATGCATACCTAAAGATGACAAACGAAAGTGATTATATAAAAGTAAATGGAAACTTTAAAATAAAAGCATATAACAACCATACAGACTATTTAACAGCAGGAGTACTAGAGGTAAAGGGGAATTTTACACAAGATAGATATGGCTATCTTGGTAATTTCAAAGCAAGTGGAACACATAAGGTAATATTAAGTGGAGATAAATTACAGGAAGTTTGCTTGGGAGATTATGCGTATAATGATATAAATAGATCTACATTCAATATACTTGAACTAAAAAATGCTGATGGCAAAGAGGTAAAGTTTACAAGTATACTTTCGGTAAAAGATTTAAGAACGAATGGGTGTAAAGTAACTTCACTAAAAATAGCATATTGTGAATGGGCGTTAACATGTGATGAAGTAATAAATGGAGATTTGATATTATCAGGGTATACAATAGATTTGAATGGATATAAGCTAACAGTAAAAGGCAATCTTTCACAAACAGGCGGAACAATGAACATAAACGGAGGAAGGATGGAGGTAGAGGGCGACTATATAATCGCTAATGGGAATAATTATTGCTATGCGTATCTAAAGATGACAAACGAGAGTGATTACATAAAAGTTAATGGAAATTTTACAACAAAGGCATATTATAGTCATGCAGACTATTTAACAGCAGGAGTACTAGAGGTAAAAGGAAACTTTACAGAAACTGTATTTGGTGGCTATCTTGGTAACTTCAAAGCAAGTGGAACACATAAGGTAATATTAAGTGGAGATACATTACAGGAAGTTTACTTAGGAGATTATGCGTATAATGATATAAATAGATCTACATTCAATATACTTGAACTAAAAAATGCTGATGGCAAAGAGGTAAAGTTTACAAGTATACTTTCGGTAAAAGATTTAAGAACGAATGGGTGTAAAGTAACTTCACTAAAAATAGCATATTGTGAATGGGCGTTAACATGTGATGAAGTAATAAATGGAGATTTGATATTATCAGGGTATACAATAGATTTGAATGGATATAAGCTAACAGTAAAAGGCAATCTTTCACAAACAGGCGGAACAATGAACATAAACGGAGGAAGGTTGGAGGTAGAGGGCGACTATATAATCGCTGATGGGAATAATTATTGCTATGCGTACCTAAAGATGACAAACGAGAGTGATTACATAAAAGTTAATGGAAATTTTACAACAAAGGCATATTATAGTCATGCAGACTATTTAACAGCAGGAGTACTAGAGGTAAAAGGAAACTTTACACAAACTGTATTTGGTGGCTATCTTGGTAATTTCAAAGCAAGTGGAACACATAAGGTAATATTAAGTGGAGATACATTACAGGAAGTTTACTTAGGAGATTATGCGTATAATGATATAAATAGATCTACATTCAATATCCTTGGTATAACCAAACCATTAGAACATGGTTATAAATTCAACGTCCAGCCCGTGTGGAACCAACTCGAAGAAGCGTTTGCAAGTTCTAACCCATTACCTGGAACAACAACTTCGCTGCCTGAACTAGAGCCAGCAAGAAAAGAACTGGCGATGGCTGAAGTTAATGCAAAGTTGTATGCGTTTGGTGGATGTACAGGCGAAAATGTGTACTTAAACACAGTTTCCGAATATGATTATCTGACAAATAAATGGACTAATTCAGCTGATTACATGCTATCGCCAAAAAGCGATATGGCAGTAGCTGCAACAGACAGTGAGATATACATAATCGGAGGTTTTGACGGAACAAACTATTTAAATACAGTAGAGGTATATAATCCTTCAGTAGGCCAATTTGTAAAACGCGATCCTGCATCCAAGCCTTTAGAAATGCCGACAGCAAGAAGAGGAGCAAAAGCGGTATTAATTGACGGAAACATCTATGTAATTGGCGGGTGTAACAATGAAGGCTACCTCGACACTGTTGAAGTTTACAATATAGCATCAAACACATGGACTACAAAGGTAAAGAACAGTGATACATATTGGATGAGTCCAAGAACAGGAGCTGGAATAGCAACCTATGGCGGTAAAATCTACGTGTTTGGAGGGTATAACGGAACAGAATACCTGTCATCTATTGAAGAATACGATCCAACAACAAATACATGGACTCAAATAACATCAAAAATGACAACTGCCAGAAAAGATCTTGGTGCACAGACAATGAGCGGAAAGATCTACGTGTTTGGTGGAACAAATGGAAAAGCATTATCTACAGTTGAGGAATTTAATCCTGAAACTAATGAAATTAAACAAATGCAAGCACTTGGTACAAGAAGGAGTGCATTTGGATCTGCTGTTGCATATAACAGATTGTTCATTGTTGGAGGCGCAGCTGACGGAGATAAAGTTTTAAATACAGTTGAAGAATACTTTACACAGGTTATACCAGGGTTAAAATTTCTTGGCACATTAAATGGACTAAAAGGAAACGCACATCTGTATGATACAAATGGAGTAAACAAGATAACTGGTAATTATGTTACACAAAATCAGGATTTCAAATTGGAGAGTCCTGCAATTGACCTTGATGTAACAAGAACTTATAATTCGAATGATGCAGAAACTAAAGATAGCAGAGTTGTTGGCAGCGGATGGATCTTTAATTTTGAGTCATCCATAAAGGCTATAGACATTTCGACATACAAGGTTAAAGCAACAACATTACACTTACGGAAAGAGCCTGCTAACCTGGCAAATCTGAGGTATACTGACCCGATGCAATGGGAGGTTATCGAGCACTTGGCAAGCGGCAGTTGTGTTACATGGGATGGAGCTCAGGTAACTGTAAATAATAAAGTATGGTACAGGGTAAGAACTCAGCAGGATGTAATAGGATGGGTATATTCAGGATATCTAAAAGAAGTAAAGGGTATTGAGGTTACTTATGGATCAGGAAGTAAGATAATATTTGAGGCTAATAGCAATGGTGGTTATGATACGCCTGCAGGTATATATGATGAGTTGACTAAAGTTGACAACATCTGTTACCTTACAACAAAGGACAAGACTACATATCAATACGATTACACAAGTGGAAAACTCAAATACATTAGCGACAGGTATGGAAACAGGATTAAATTCTATTACGAAGGCGATAAGCTTAAGAAAATTTATGACTGTGACCCTAAAGATGATAGTGTTGAAATAGGAAGAACCTTTACACTGAACTACAATGCTAGTGGAAAACTGGACAATGTAGCAGATAAAGCCGGAAGAAAAGTTTCCTATTCATACAATGCAGCAGGAAAACTTGAGATTGTAACAGATCTAAGCGGAAATAATACCAAGTATTACTATTATGGATCAAATGAAACGATTGCAGGGCAGAACAACAAGCTTAAAACAATAGCTAAAATAAATGGAACTACAGAAGTCAAACTTCTCACAAATATTTACGATGGAACAGGCAGGATATATAAACAGTTTGATAACTCCGGAAGGCCTACATACTATCTTTACACAGATATAATTGGGGATGAGGATTCACCAAACTCAACTGATAAGAGCGAAGTTTCCCGTAAGGTGATTGACAAAAAAGGAAATACTTCTGAAGAAATATATAATGTCAATTTTGCTGATAGACCGATAAAAAAGATTGACAATATGGGAAGAGAAACACAGTATAAATACAGTGTTACATATGTAGCTGATAATACAACAGCAACATATGATATAACAAATCTTACTTATTCGGATATCAGCAGTATTTTGAACGATCATAAGCACAAAGCGTATAGAGCATTGAGAAGCACAAATTTACCAACTAAAACAGAGACAATTGAAGTCGAGGAAAAAATTAACGGTGTGGTTTCAGGAAATACCTCTTATGTCGAAATGGATGCAAAAGGTAACGTGTTATCCGTTAAAAATCCGGATGGAACTGCAAGGACTTATGTTTATTATGAAAATGGCGATTTGGAATATGAAGTTGATGAAAATAGCCAGCAAACTTATTATTACTATGAGGTGTACGATCAAACAAACAATAGAAGCAGATTGAAATATTTAATAAAGCCTATAGAGAAAAATGTTGTATATAAAAGGGATAACAGGGACACTCTTCTAGGCACTTCGATAGATCCTGTCAAAGCTGCTGTAACTATTTATGAATATAAAAGTGATGCATCAACGAGCAAGATTTTGGGATGTCTGTTAAGTAAAATAACTTACCCGGCAAAAAACACCAATTTATTTGAATATCGGGATGATGGCGTACTTTTGTCATCAACTGACGGAGAAGGCAAAGTGACAACTTATGATTATGACAATTGTTTTAGGGTGTCTTTAGCAAAGAGCCCAATAGGATATCAGACTGAATATAAGTATAATAACAGTGACCAATTAACGAAGGTCATAAGAAAAGATAAAGATGGAAGTAACCCAAGTACAAACAGGACAACATATGATTACGAGGGTAGAGTAAAAAAAGAGATAAACGTCCTTATGTATGACGCTTCAAATGACCGTGAAAATGATTATGTGGGAAATGCGACAAACACTTACGATTATGATCCATATGGAAGAGTTTCAGTAAAGACCTCAAAAGTAGTTAATCAGGAGGGTACTGTATCGGAATATAAGACAAGCTATTATTATGATGCAGAAGGAAACCTTGAAAAAGAAGTACAACCAACGGGAGCTGTTTATGTTTATAGCTATGATTCATTAAACAGAATAACAGCAAGGTATTATAAGAAGAATGCTGATACCGGTGCAGTTTTATTGGAAGAGTATCTTTACAAGGATGGAATTAAGATTGCAAACGGAAATTACGGAACCAGTAAAACAGTCAGGAAGCATCTTAACTCAGCTGAGCTTGCAGAAACAGAATATTTGTACGATAACACAGGAAGGCTCGTAAAAGTAACAAACCCTGAAGATGTTTCAGGTAATAGAACTTCTACTCAAACAACATACTATAAAGATGGCAAGGTTAAAAGTGTAACAGATGCAAGAGGTAATAAAACTTTATATACCTACAAAAAATTCTACGTGGAAAGCAGCACTATATTAAGAATTTATGATGAGGTATTTACTCCCGTTACAAATGAAAACGGTACCGTTATGTATTCATATTTAAGAACTATATATGATAAAAACGGAAGGAAGATTTACGATATTACTTACAGTGATCTCGTGGGAGTAAAAGAAACAAATGGAGTATATTCATTAAGTACAAGTCCTAAAAAGTATTCTTCAACAAAGTATACGTATTTAGGTAATGATAAAATAAAGAGTATTTCCAGTTATTATTACGATGCGATTATAAGCAAGACTTCACCAGCAAAGGTAGTTGAGTACAGATACGATGATGATGGTAATCTTATTGAGGAAAAGACAACGTTTGACTCTGGAAAACAGAGTATAAATGTTTATCTTGATTATAATATGTATGGAAAACCGGAGAAGGCAGCTAAACTTATTAGTAATATAGATCTTAATAAAGATATTTATCTTAATAGACAGGAAGAAAGCAGTGCTTTAAAAAAGGGTACATGGACTGTAAACACAAATACAAGCTATAGCAGTGGAAGTGTATTGTATTCAACTACAACAGGTTCGTATCTTCAGTTCACCTTTAAAGGTACAGAAGCAAGAATTATTGGATTTAAGGGTTCTAATAAAGGAATTGCAGTGATAACTGTCGACAATGGTATTCCTGTTAGTGTGGATACGTACAGTAAAACAAGTATTTATCAATCGGTAATCTATGAAGTATCCGGATTAAGCCAGGGAACACATACTATAAGTATTATAGTTACCGGCCAAAAGAACAGTTTGTCTACAGACAAGATTATAAGTATTGATGCTATTGACGTTAATTACCAAAAAGAAAAAATTGTGCCTTACAACAGTTTGTTTGGTAAGAATGAAGATGGAACTTATGCTTATGGATCTTATACAAATTATCAAAACTATTTTGCTGTTATAACAAGCTTTAGTGAATTTGATAAGGCAGGAAATGCTGGAACAATAACAAGCCCCAATAAGCAAACAGTGAACTATTTTTATGACAGCGAGGGGAGGGTCGGAAAACAATCAGTATTTGATATAGATGTTACCGACTCTGATGGTTCCGGCTGGGCAACTGGTATTGAGACTGTTACCACCTATAATTGGGAGGGCAAAGTAACCGAATCAAACGTTTATGCTTTGCAAGAAATTGGAACAAAGTTACTCAGTAGTGAGAAAAATATTTATAATAACCGTGGACTACTTGAAAAGAACATCAAGAAAGACGTTACCATTAAGACATTTGACAGAGTTACTAATACAGAATCAGTAACTAAGCAGGACTTATATACAGCATATGAATATGATACCGCAGGAAGGGTAGTTGCTGAAGTAACTCCTAATAATTATGTTGGATATATCGATGGCGAAGGACTACTTTCTGAAGATACAGTAAACAGGGTAGAGTACTTGTACGATAAGCAGGGAAGGTTATTAACAAAAGCTTACAGGGGCAAAATAAAGAATTATAATGAAAGTATCAGTGATTTTAATGAGAATACAAGATTCATTGTGACAGAGGCATATAAATACGATGAAAACGGAAATGTATTGAAGAAGGTCGATGGCGAGTCTTATGAAAAAGCTTATGATAGTGCTGTGAACGGCAAAAAATCTGTAGCTGTTGGAGATTTGATTGATAGCGCCTATGGAATTGAGTATACATATAACCTTGCAAATCAGGTCCAAACTGTTAAGAATCCTGAATTTAATGGCACTGACGGAAGAAACTATAACCAGAAATACACTTATGATGGTCTTGGAAGAGTAATTAATGAAATTACAGCTCATGGGTTTAACAAGACTATAGGTATTAAGAATAGTTCCACGCCTATGCAGGTGTTATATCTGAATTATAGCAACACAAGGTATGTATATGATGATGTAAACAGAAAAATTGACGTTATGATTTTAGACAATATTGATGATCCTACAAGCTCTGAATATCTTTTGAAGACTGAGAATTATAACTATGCTGGAAACCTTAAATCTTCAGTAGATGCGAATGGAAATCAGACAACTTATGAATATAACGGTTTTGCAGCACAAAGGAGCGTTACTTATCCGGGGGATTCAGGAACTGAGGTTTCCATTTCAGCAAATACTGTAAGTTATAAGTATAATTCAGCCGGAAATGTAACACTTCAAAAAGATAGTACTGGAAGCGTAAAGGAATATGAGTACGATCTTTTTGGCCGGGTTTTAAGTGAAAAAATCTATGGAAACAGCAGCACGAATAACACTGTAACCAAAACCAGCTACTTATATGACCTGTATGGAAACGTTAGATATGAGATTGATGCAAACAATGTTGTGACAAAGAATGAATATGATGAACTGGGAAGGTTGACAAGAAGCGTTATAGAGAACGTTACAGTTGTTGACCCTATAACAGGACTTGACAGTACTGCTCGTTCATCAACGCATGAAACCTTAAAATATTATGACAAGGATGGAAATACTGTAACTGAAGTTTCAAAAGTAACTGAAAAAGACACACTAAATAATACAACAGCAATATCCTATAGTGTAAATTCCTATGAGTATGATGGAATGGGAAGGCTTGTAAGAAAGATTGATCCTGCTGGAAATGGTATTGAAAAAATCAACTATAACTTAAACAGTGCTCAAGTTGAATCCTTTGACGGAGAAGATCACGTTAAGTGCTTTGAGTACAATATGGACGGCAAAGTTAAAAAAACAACAGATAAATATAAATCAGGAGAATACCACATAACTGAGCAGTACTATGATGCAAACGGCAATGTTGCCTATACGCTAGATGGAAAAGGTAACATGACAGTATACCAGTATAATGAACTGAACAATCTTGCAAGTGTATGTTCTTATGAAAATAAGTGGGTTAATGCAAACGGTGAAAACGAGTACACACTAACTAATACTACTGAGTATGCTTATGACAAGAATGGAAATATGCTGAACCAGAAGTTCAATGGAACACAATCAGCTAGCTTCTGTTACAATGCAAGAAACCTTGTTATGAAAAAAGTATATCCTGGAACAGCCAATAACGTTGTTACTTACAAATATTTCGCAGACGGAAAATTGAGTGAGGAGACGGATAGGAAAAACATAAAAACTACATACGTATACAATCCACAAGGGTCAGTTTTAGAAGAGAAAGCTGCACTAATTACCGTTAATGATCTCGGGCAAGAAACACAACGAAGCTATACGAAGAAAACCTTTGTTTATGATGCTGCTGGTAATCAGTTACAATCAGAAATTACATCCCCAAGATCAACAGGCACTGAGACTGTAAAAAGAACATATGACGAATTGGGAAGGGTAAAGACAAAGGCAGTTTCAAATATTGAAGGGAAAGTAATATATGTTTATGATCTCATAACAAGTGATGGCTTTGTAGCAGAAACATCCATTGATCAGAAGGGTAATGCCACAACAAAAGTATATGATGCGGCTGGAAGACTTGCGTTTGTTAAAAACGGTGATATTGGGGCTGAAAATAGTGCACAATATATTTATTATAAGAATGGAGCAGCGCAGAGTGTTATCTATGACGGTGGAGCCAGAGAAGATTATGTGTATTTTGAAGATGGACTTCTGCAAGAACTTGTAAATAAAAATACTGCTGGAATTATTATTGAAAGTTATAATTACACTTATGATGAAAATCACAATATATTGTCAAAAGTTGATAAAAAAGGGACAACGTCTTATACTTATGATAACTTGAACCGTCTAAAAAAAGTCAGTGAAAACGGTGGAAAATTAACTGAGTATATTTATGATCAATATGGAAATAGGACTAACGTAATTATCAAACAAAATGATATAATAGTTGAAGAAGACATCTACGATTACAATTATGATGTGAATTTGCTTGAAACTGTTACCGTTAATTTAAATGGATTGTTAGATGAAGTAACAAGCTATGTCTATGATGCTAACGGAAACATGACAAGTTCAAAAACAGAAAAGAATGGAACTACAACGAATTCTATAACTTATGCGTATGATGAATTTAACCAGTTGATTAATACAGGTAATATGCAGTATGGTTATAACGCTGAAGGTTATAGAGTTAGTAAGAATTCTGACGGATCTTTGACAAGATATCTGTATGAATACGATAAGGTTGTATTGGAGTTAGATTCTGCTGGAAATCAGACGGGTAGAAATATTTATGGTACAAATCTGTTGATGAGAACTGCCAAAGATGACAACAACATAGATCAATCCTACTACTACATGTACAACGGTCACGCTGATGTAACAGCATTGATAAAACCTGATGGAACAATTGCAGCTACCTACTACTATGATGCTTTCGGAAATATTGACCCAGATGGAACAACTGGTGATGTAAACAACAATATTACTTTTGCCGGATACCAGTATGACAAGGAAACTAAGCTTTACTACCTCAATGCCAGAATGTATGACCCGAAAATTGCAAGGTTCTTGCAGGAGGATACATACAGCGGCACATCCGATGATCCGTTGAGTTTGAATTTGTACACTTATTGCTCCAACAACCCGTTGATCTACTACGACCCAACAGGTCATTTGGAAGCAATGATATCATTCCATATGTATAAGTCAAATGGTCAATATGAATATTTAGATGAAGCCATTTCACGAAAGAAAGGTAGAGCTGAACTTCATAAAATTGAGCTTGCAAATCAATTGGATTTTTATGCAATGCATAATGTTAAGTCTCTTGACGCAAGAATACAGTTTCAAGCTGATGCCAATTATTTTGCCGAATCTGCAAGATGGGATTATGCAAAAAAAGATTCTGTATATGGAAATTTAAAGTTTGGTAAAGGCTTTTCGGAAGAAAAAATAAAAGCATCTGATGAAATGGATAGATTTACTGCACTTTATTATGATTTTGCATCACAGACAGATTATAATTTCATGGATTCGGATGCAATAAGCAAATTGGAAAAAATAATGAAACCACTAATGCAAGACATTGGATATGAGTTCGATGCCCTCGAGTATTTTATAGCCCAAGAGAATTTTAGAACGGAGTTCTGGAGAGAAAAGGCTACTGAAAACGGATACGCTGAGCTAGCTAATAGTGAATATCTTGAGTTAAGCACGATTAGTATGCTTCATAATCAAAGATGTCAAACATTTGCTGGTGAATTAGGATGTGCACTTGTTTCATATAATAATAGAGTTTATTCAACGCAATCCAGAATACAAATTGTTAATCCTAAAAGCAAATTTGATAATTTGGAAGCAGGAAAATATAAAGCTTACAATAGAGCTGTTATTCCAAGAAAGTTAAGACTTGACAGAGATTTTAAGAATAAAAACTATACTCTTAAAACGACCAATGCGGGAATTGGTAATCAAAAACTATTAAGTGGTTCAGAGTGGAATGATTACTTTAAACAAACGTATGGTTCTAAGAATGTTGAGTGGGTAACAAAAAATAATAATAGTTTCGGTTCAAGAGATTTATTAGAGGGACATTTCCAGAAACACGGAAATGAATTTGGTGGAATCTATAGTTCGGCAGATGAATATTTGCAAGGTGCAAGAGATGTAATGAATAATGGATACAAGGTACAGTACGAATATAACGTTACAGATAAATGGGGAATGAAAGTTCCAGAACAAAGAACAGGCTATATAAAATTCATGGGCAATAGTAAAAAAGGAGAAGCTAAATTTGAATTTGTTGGAACAAATAACCGTGGAGATATAACCACATACCATACTGAAAGTGGCAAATCTTTATGGAAGCTATTAAATGGTTCTAATACTGACAAAACGATTAATCCAATAAAGTAAAGGAGGATGTTTCTTGAAGTATTTAGTTACAATTGAAGGTTTTGATAATCTGATAGAAGAAGAGATAATAATAAATATTGATGGTCAACAACTTCGGTGTTTTATGCCATACGGAAGTAGTATTCAGCTTGAAATAGGGAAACAATACCATATAAACCTTGAAGCTGATATATATGGCGAGTTGGAAATTAAAGAAGTTGGAAAATCTGTAAAAGAGATAAAGTGCATAAATCAAACTTTTGCATATTATATTTCAGGAATATTAGATATAGATAATAGTAAAATAGAATCTACCATAGATATTTACTTAGAAAAGGAATTCTTGTATGATTACGGTTTTCTGGACGATAAATATGTAGAATTCAAGGTGGATAGGTTTAATGTTGAATTCGATGCACAGTAAAATCCTTACTGTCGCATTCAAGAACCTAATCTGTTGATAAATTACACATTATACACTATGCTAATAAAATAGCAAAATAATAGCTGGATTTAATTCAATCCAGCTTTCCTTTTTTCCCTTATCACCAAAAATTACATTTTTGAGCATTTAGCACTTACACCTAAATCAGAAAGTGGAAATATCTGCATAAAATCCCCACAATCCAGTTTGGGCATGGCTCACAAAGAAAAGTTCGACGCGTCGAACTTTTTAACTCAAATTGTACCTATTAATAAAATCATT
The DNA here is from genome assembly GCF_000179595.2 of Acetivibrio cellulolyticus CD2. Classification (NCBI taxonomy): domain Bacteria; kingdom Bacillati; phylum Bacillota; class Clostridia; order Acetivibrionales; family Acetivibrionaceae; genus Acetivibrio; species Acetivibrio cellulolyticus. The sequence goes on from NZ_JH556656.1 coordinate 20,401, forward strand.
TATTGCATTACTTAACTGTGCAATCTGGGTTTTAAGGTTTTCTTTTTCCTCATCATTAGAAATAACAATGTTTGATTTGCTCAGTTTTCCAGTTAAACTTTTTATAAAACCAAGAGCCAGTTTATAGTTTTCCTTACCATCCTTTTCGGTGTCTTTTGGCTCTTCTGTTTCCGGCAAAGTATACTGTGGGCTTTGCAATTGGAAATACAGAGCCAAGAAGGAACGCAATAAAAAAGTATATATCTGTTCGAAGTACTCCACTGGTAAGGACGGAGGCTGCGAACGTCATAAGGTGGATGAACAACACCTTGAATTACTGATAGAGAATCAATTCAAAATATATGATCTTCCGCTTGATCGTTTTGATCTGATTCAAGCAATAGTTGTCACACGTGAAAACATAACAATTTACTATAACGGATATGCCCCATCACGGCAAATGCAAAATACAGTGTCTTTCGGCACAGTAGGACAACAGCTGGAAGAATACGTCTTTGGCAGGATGGAGGCTTAAGGCGCATAAATACTGGATTTCTCATTTTTGAAGTAGGACGACATTTTTCCATCTTTTCAGCAGTTTTTTCTGGCTAGAACACTAAAATAAAGTGCCAATTTCATAAAAAACACAATTCTCTGTGTAGCCTCTCGCGAAGCGGAATCCCGTGCTTTTTGTCCCCCTCCATTTTTTAGAAACGCTGACGGAGACATGCTTTAAGAATCTACGAAAGAGGCATTGAAGCAACTGGCGAAGTATCTTTTCAGTGACTTGCAGAAGCAGAGCAGGAAAGGAATACGAAAATGGATATTATTGTATTCCCTTCCTGCCCTGTAAGTGATTTTTAGAGCCTTCGAAGGAATTACATTCTATACAAATAAAGATTTTGACCTATTTCTAAAAAACACGAAATTCCTCAAAACTAAGCAATCAAAAGAAACAAATACTGAAAAAAGCTTTTCAGATTTATCACACCGTATAATTGCTTATAGTTTAGTGCCAGTATCTACAAAAATGCAATCTGCACAATCTTTTAACAATGCTATCTCCTTTTTTAGACCCTTGGAGCCGATAAGCAGCGTCTATTGCACATAATAAAACTAATTGTCTATAACAACTACTTTGTAATATTCTGACTTGAAACTACATTATATTTTAGCTCTAATTCATCTTCAGATGACAACTCTCCACCATTTTTTAATATCTTGATAAATTTTTCTCTTTTCTTAATATTCTGAATTCCTGAATTTATCTCTATTATAGCTTCATTTTTATCTAGATGAATATATTTACCTATTGCTCCAGTGTTATTAGGAGTAAGTTCATAAAAGTTTTTAAACCAAAAAACAACCCAGATAATAATAAAAAACTCAAAATATCTTTTTATAATTAAAAAATATACTGGAATATAAAAAGCAATGAGAAAACTGACTCCAACAAAACCCATACATAATTTATGAAGAATCAAAACTCTTTTATTATGTTTAAGTATTTTTCTATTTTCATCTATTTCCTGTTGCCATTGTTCAATTCTTTTTAAACTTTCAGTTGTCACTATTAAGCCCCCATATAATAACTTTTAGTTTTTAGTTGTTCCTAATCCATAATAATAATTAATCATTAATTTTGATTGTATTACTTACCTCTTTATTTAATGATTTTAATTCGTTGAATAGCCTTTTGGATATATACTCTCCAGAATTTAGGACATCACTTAGAAGAGTAAATGCTCTACTTAAGTAGCTTTTACTATTATCATAACCAAATTTTTCATAATACTTTATTGAATGTCTTGCATAAATTAATACATGATAATTAACTCTCATATCTCTTGTTATGCAGTCTTCTAGCGTTTCAAAAGTACGATCCAAAATTTGTTGTAATGTAGATTTTTGTTTTTCGTCGTTAGGAATAACTGAAATATTTTTTTCAAACATAATTATAGCATGACTATTAGCTATTGTGAATATTTGCTTACGACTATCAGTATACGCCTTATCAATTTGTATCCAAGCATTGTCAAGATCGTTACTCCTTTGTAAAAATAGTGCATATTGATGCCTTACATAAGGAGAAGTATTGTTTTTTAATAACTTTTCATAAAAACTAGTACCTTCATTTAGGTCAAATGCACGTTTTGTAATATCTGCATCATATGACTTTTTTTTAAAAATATCGTATCTGTTTACTATTCGGGGATTAACCTTTTCTAAAAAGTTGTTTAAAACTTTACCTAAAATTGAAGAAGGTAGCCTAAACATAGATATCTGTGCATATAGTTTGCTTCTCATAGCAAAGTAATCTTGTGAATCATTTGCTTGGTAATCAGTTGACTCGGCATCTACTATAATTTTATTCAGCTTTTTTAAAGCGTACACTATGTCCTCGTAACTATCAACAACTTCAGAAAAGTAAAAAATCAACATATCCATTGATGCTGAAACACCGCAGTAACTTGTATAATTTATTAATGTATATAATTCCAAAAGATTAATTTTTAGACTATCCTCTTTGTAATGACTAAGTGTAGAAATATATTCCGATACTCTTTCTTTAACTGTTGTACTCTTATATACGAAAAAAACAATTTCGAGTAATGAAATATTTTCGTTATCTTTGATCATTGTAATGGCATCATTGCTTGGTCTATTCATGGAAAAGCAAATACTTTGGATATCGGTAATGTTTAAGTTACTTACATCAACTATGTTTTGAGGCGCAATTTCTAAAAATCTTTTTACATATTCATAATTTATATCTCTTTCTGCAGTAATTATTTTAATTCTTGTGCAATCCTTCAAAATCTTAAATGAAGAAATATTATTATAAAGATTATCAAGAAAAACTATTATTGATTGATCGGATTCTGAGATTTTTACAAGTCTTTCTGCTTCAGATTCAATCATATTATTAAACCAAAATTTTCTACCACTTATTTCTTTTGCAAATGCTATCTGAAGTAGTAAAGTAGACTTTCCACATCCAGGCATACCAGTTATAAGAGTAATTCGGTTTTTAAGTAAAGCTTCAACAACTTGATTAAAATATGAGGTACGAATAACGCTTTGAGATACTACATCTGATATATGTGGCTCTGCACCATAAAAAAAGTCTGATACAGGTCTTACAACTGACTTTCTTATCAACTCATTACATACAAAATTATTTGGAAATGTATCTCTATATTTTCTAAAAATATATCTATCATCAACAGAAATATCTACAAAAGGCATTTCACTTATATAGTTAATTAGTTCTTTAGTATCAGCACGAATAATATTAAAGCCTAAATCTTTATAATCTTCAACAAATTCATCATTATCTCTAGAAGGATATACAACAATCCATTTTGGTAATTTATTCTTATGAATTGTTTCTGCATTACATAACAGCTGCATTGTATTACTGTCATAAAGTCGAGTACCCCAAAAAATACATGGAGCTGCTAACAATTTGTAACTAACTGTTTCAAAAAGCATCTTGTTTTTAACGAATAAATCATGTAACTCCTTTTCAGTAAATGATAGATCCATCTCAATAGGATATGTAACTGAGCCATGCAATTTGTAAAGATTAACAATATTATTTTTTTCATAATGCCCATTTATATTTACATCAGAGATATCTGTTTTTGAATCTATGTGATCATATATTTTTTCTACAAGATTATCAATATTTATTGTAAATATATTTTTTATTGGCATGCGATTTATTTTTAAATATTCTTTATCAAAATCTTTTACTTTATATGTTTCACGCAAATGCAAATTTAATGCATCTTTATTATCACGTTTTATTTTTTGACAGGTTAAACTAAGATTCATTACCCTTTCAGTAGTAAGATTGAAGATCTTAATTAATTCTTTATTAATGTCATCTCCGAGGGGTAAAGGAATATTGTTCGAATTTCTAGCATAAACTGAAAAACCTGCACCAAGAAATAAATTCATGCCATAATTGGGGACTAAGTGTTTAAATAGTTCCTCATTTTCAAAATACATTTTTATTCTCCTTTGTAAGTAAATTCAAAATCGAATATGCTAACATTTTTGCAATAAATATACTTTAGCGAACGATCGCTATTTTCCTAATCTATTCACAAACTTTCAAAGAATATCTTACCTTCGTCTGTAATATCAATTTCAGACTCTATCTTTGTTGCTGTACCTATCCTTATTCTATTTAAATCAATTGATTGAGTTATATTTGATTTCAAAAAACCTAAATATTCTAATCTATTTAATGCACCTTTATCTTTCTTATATTCATGCAATCCGGAATTTCCATAAATATAATAACTAGGTTCGGAATAAATACGGTAATAATGTTTTAAAGTATTTGTATCATTAAGAAATAAAATATCTAAGCAATTTGAGAAGTAAATAAACTTTTCCCAATTATAAATTCCATCTATGTATCTTTTGAATAATTTAGCCAATATAGCTGACTTTGATTCTTCTCTAAAGGCATCAATGAGAACCATTAATGTATCAGCTACTTTTTGCCTATACTTTGAATTACTCATAGAATCTTCAAATTTCTGTTTTTTTTCATCGTCTATTGTACCTTGTTGATATTCTTTTAAAAATATTAACAGTTTTCTTGCAAAAAACCTCTCACGTATTGTTAATCCGACTTTGCATAAACTAGCTAAAGTTTTAATTATTGGTATATCAGATACAATCTGATCTTTAAAAATTAAATCTAAAGCCAATTCCCCATAATCAACAAGTGTATCATTTGTTTTTCTGTAAAGTTCTTTTGCTAATTCAGTTGAAATAACTTCATAACTATCTCTTACTTCCTCCATAGATTACCCCCAATCCCTTTTGTAATACAACAAATTTGCATCTTCACTTTATGAAGAAAATCCATAACAATAGTTTGTTTATTATATGCTCTCATTTAGATTTTCTGTTATAGAAATCTCTTAATTACACTAAATCCTGGTTTCGAACTTTTTACTAACATAATCTTCTAAACAGCTTTGTCTAACCATACCTACCGATGAAACATTCCAATATAGACAAAATGTACTTAAATATACATTTTGTTAATTATTTTACCAACATTTATTTTATATAAATAATCTTTCTAAGTCTATAGTTTTTTACATTGAATGTTACACTATTTAAATAAGATTTTAACTGGCTCCGGGGTCTAAAAAAGGAAACAGCATTGTTCAAAGATTTGCAGATTGCATTTTTGTAGGTACTGGCGCTAAACTATAAGCAATTATACGGTGTGATAAATCTGAAAAGCTTTTTTCAGTATTTGTTTCTTTTGATTGCTTAGTTTTGAGGAATTTCGTGTTTTTTAGAAATAGGTCAAAATCTTTATTTGTATAGAATGTAATTCCTTCGAAGGCTCTAAAAATCACTTACAGGGCAGGAAGGGAATACAATAATATCCATTTTCGTATTCCTTTCCTGCTCTGCTTCTGCAAGTCACTGAAAAGATACTTCGCCAGTTGCTTCAATGCCTCTTTCGTAGATTCTTAAAGCATGTCTCCGTCAGCGTTTCTAAAAAATGGAGGGGGACAAAAAGCACGGGATTCCGCTTCGCGAGAGGCTACACAGAGAATTGTGTTTTTTATGAAATTGGCACTTTATTTTAGTGTTCTAGCCAGAAAAAACTGCTGAAAAGATGGAAAAATGTCGTCCTACTTCAAAAATGAGAAATCCAGTATTTATGCGCCTTAAGCCTCCATCCTGC